>DURJ01000113.1 GCA_012837285.1 Bacillota bacterium | reverse complement strand
CGACTAAGGTGCCTGCGGTGCCGGCCAGAAGGAAGACACTCATAATGGGGGCAGAAATTCCCACGCCATATCCACGGTGGATAAAATGATAGGAGTAATAAGCAATGAATATATATTGAGTCCAGGCACGCAGCCAGGAAACAAGCACCAGTAAAATCACCGCCCACCAACCGTCATGGATTTCCGTGTGTGCCAGTTCCTGCTGAGCGCATTTGGGAGTGGAAACGTGTTCGGGTAGATCCTGACGCACTCGTAGAAAGCTAAGGGCAAATAATATACTAAACGGGAACAGATAAGCCAACCCTTTGAAGCCAAACTGGTACACCATCCCGGCTGCCACCAAGGGCCCTAACGAGAAGCCCAAATTGCCGCCGGTACTGTAAACAGAGATGGCCAACCCAGGCTGAGACCCGGCCGAACGGGTGGAAGCAACTGAACCCAGCGGATGCAGCAGCGAGGAACCGAGGCCGGCTAGCCCGAAGAAAACCAGCAGCGTCCAGTAGCTGGGAAAAAGACCGATAAGGGCGATCATGCCGGCAGAGTAAACCACGCTGGCTGCCAGCCACCAGCTCTTACCCCACCGATCCAGGAACAGACCCATGAAGGGCTGCAGGAAGGAGCCGGTGATGGATTGCACTGTCAGTACCACCCCGGTCTGGGTCATGGTAAGACCCAGCATTTCGGCGAGATATGGCAGCAGGGGCGGTACGGTGTTTACATAAAGGTCAATAACAAAGTGGGCTGCTGTAGCCCACGTAACTGCTCGCCAGTTAAACGAAGACGTTGTGGTTACAGGTTCGGTTTCGGCGGAAGCTAGGACTGGTTTGGCCACAATGATACCTCCCTTATGGGTTGGGCCGGGGTTCTGTTTTCGGTAACCGATGGTCCAAGGTTTTAGCGACGATCAGCTTATGTTCCTATGTTAACTTACTTGGCCGCGCCTGTAAAGACTCTTGACACGAAGCATGAGGATGGACCCGGCCACTATGCTTATTCTAGCAGCCGGATATCCGGCACTGGGCTTTTCGCGTAGTGTTGAACTCTGTCCCAGCCCGTACACGAAGGGGTTGAGGGATTGCGCAGGCGTCGGGGCGGGGCTGCAATGAATGTTTTTCCTGTGGCTGGCTACACTAGGGTTTGAAGGAAGATTTGTGATAGAGAGGGTCCGGCAAATGGGCAACGGTTTTAAGAAACCGGTTCCGGCGGCGCAAATAAAGGATCAACGGCTGGCTGAAAAGGTGGCAGCGGAAAAACCGCCTGAACTTACGGGCAATTTGGAAGCCGATTTGAGGCTACTTCGAACCTTGCTTCACGACAGCTCCGATCTGGTGGTGCGCCGGTTTCGGTTACCTATTCAGGAAGACTTGGAGCTGGCTTTTCTCTATATTGACGGGCTGACGGACAAGCGCGTGGTGGATCAGGATATTATGCAGTCGCTGCTGCGGCTGTCTCAGATCGAAGGCATAGCTGAAAAATTGAGTCCCGGTAACGCCCTGGAGATAATCGAAGCCCACCTGCTGGCGGTGGGAGAAATAAAGGCCACCGGCGAGATAAAGCGTATTTTGCACGCAGTTTTGTCCGGTGACACCATTTTGCTCATACCTGGCAGCCGCCAGGGGTTAATCGTTAATACCCGCGGCTTTCAAACCCGCGGGGTGCAAGAGCCCACCATTGAAGCGGTGGTGCGCGGTCCCAGGGAAGGTTTTTCGGAAAGTCTGCGCATCAATACTTCACTGATTCGCCGGCGGATCAAGGATCCGGATCTGGTGGTGGAGACTATTACCGTGGGCGAACGAACTGCCACCGACATCGCCCTACTTTATATTAAAGACATAGCCAATCCTCAAATTGTAGGGAAGATTAAAGGGCACATTGAAAGAATCCAAATCGACGCTATCCTAGAAAGCGGCTACTTGGAGCAATTGCTGAAAAATCAGGGCCTGTCTATCTTTCCCCAGATGCAAGCCACCGAACGACCGGACAAGGTGGCGGCGGGGATTCTGGAAGGACGGGTAGCTGTAGTAGTAGACGGGACTCCCTTTGTGCTGTTGGCGCCGGTGGTGTGGATTCAGTTTTTCCAATCGCCGGAAGACTACTACGAACAGTGCCAACTGAGTACTTTTATTCGGTTGGTACGCCTGGTGGCTAATGCCTTTTCGCTCTTTCTCCCTGGTGTTTACATTGCCATGACCTCGTTTCATCCCGAGATGCTGCCTACCGGACTAGCCCTGGCCCTGGCGGCAGCGCGCACCGGGGTGCCTTTTTCCTTGCTCACGGAAACCCTAATCATGGAGACTTCGGTAGAAATCGTGCGCGAAGCCAGTGTTCGCCTACCCGGACCCATCGGTCCCACCGTGGGCATTGTGGGCGGGCTTATTTTAGGCGAAGCCTCGGTACGAGCCGGTATCGTAAGTCCTTTGACCGTAATAGTTGTGGCCATTACTGCCATCGGTTCTTTTGCCACCCCCAATTACAGCACTGCCATCTCCATCCGTCTGCTGCGGTTTCCGTTTATTTTTCTGGGTGCCAGTTTTGGCTTAATCGGTATTACCGCCGGCATAATCCTCCTGGTGATCCATATGGCAGGCTTAGAATCTTGGGGCGTACCGTATCTAGCACCTTATACGCCCTATGAGCCCACCGGTCGGGGCGATGCTATTTTGCGTCGGGATATTTCTTTCCAGCGGACCCGTCCACCCTTCCTGAAACCCCAGGACAAGTATCGGCTGCCCAAAGATGGAGATGAAAAGGAGACCGCCAATGAAACCAAATCGTAGCCTGGTAACACCTCATCAGGCAACAGCTATCGTTGTTAATACTATTATCAGCGGACGGCTCCTTATTTTGCCTCGCGAACTGGCAACTATAGCCGGTACCGGCAGCTGGGCAGTTCTGATCTTAGGTAGTATGATAACCCTAGTTATAATGTCTATCTACACAACTGCTGGCCGTAGGTTTCAAAACAGCAGTCTCCCTCAATATGCCGTTAAGACTTTGGGGCTCTTTGTCGGCGGCCTTCTGTCCTTGCTGTTTGCTGCCAGTTGGCTGGTTACAGCCGCGTTAGCCAGCCGTATTTTCGCCGCCGTGATTATCACGTCGGTGTTACCGCGGGTATCTCTAGAAATAGGTATCTTAGTGATGTTACTGCTGGGGTCTCATCTGGCCACCAAAGATATAACAATAGTGGCTCGTGTACATGAGCTATTCTTGCCTTTTGTGGTCGGCACCATCTTTTTGTTGATAGTGCCAGCGCTGGCACGGGTCAGCATTTGGCGGCTACTGCCGCTAATTCCGTTTGACAGCTTGCGCCCAGTGGGACTCGGTACCTTAGCGGCCACCACATCGTTTTTGGGTTTTGAGGTTATATCGTTGTTTATGCCATTTTACAGTGAGCCGCACAAAGCCAAGCGCAGTCACAGCCTGGGCCTTTTTATGGTGGCAGCCGTGTATCTGCTGGTGGTAGTAGGCAGCATTGGCCTTTCGGGAGTAAGTAAGTTGATCCGCATCCAGTGGCCTACCTTGACTTTGATTCGGATGATAAGTTATCACGGCATTTTTACTCGCTTGGAAGCTCCCTTTTTGGCCGTCTATGTAATTGTAATGTTCACCACCATCGGCTCGTTGTTATTCGGGGTAGTTTCTACTTTGTCCGACCTGTTTAAGATTAAGTCTCGCACAACTTGGCCCTACTTGTTGGTAATCCCCGCCTATTATTTGGCGATCAAGCCTCAAAACATCGTAGAAGTGGAGCAGATAGCCCGGTTGGCTTTATTTATTCGCCTGGGAGTGGTGCTGACTGTTCCTTTGATTGTCCTCCCCATTGCCGTAATCCGAGGAAAGGAGGACCGGCCCGGTGAAAGAGAAGCTACACACTCTTAGGGTACTGGCCTTTGTCCTGCTCATCGCCTTTTTGAGTTCTCGCGGGTGGGCCAGCTCGCGTGATATCCAAAAGCGCGCCTTTGTGCTGATGGAAGGTATCGATGCCGCTCCCGATAATGCCTTTGACGTAACTTATAGCATAGCTGCCCCCCAGGCTTTAGGGGGCGGTGAGGCCGGTGGCGGCGGCGGTGGTAAGGAGTCCATGATCCTGCAAAAGACGCGGTGTAAGAACCTGTGGCAGGGGCATCATTTTATTCAGGCTCAAGTAGAGCACCCTTTGTTTTGGGGACACGTGCAGACATTGGTCTTGGGTGAAGATTTAGCCCTTCGTGGAGTATCTAGAGCTATAGATGTGTTTTTTCGGGCCGCCGAAACTCGCTTGAAAGCTTGGGTAATAGTAGCTGACGGCAAGGCGGATAAGATCTTGGAAGCAGCTCCTAAAACAGAAAAAATGCCTTCTTTGTATATCAGCCGAGCGCTGGAAATGGAAGACTATCTAAATGTAATACCGCTTCTGCGCATTGCCGAATTTACTATTCGCCTGGACAATCCCGGTGAGCAAGCGATAGCACCGATAGTAAAAGCCGACAAAGATAATATTAGTATTATGGGCTTGGCTTTATTTAAAGAAGATAAAATGGTAGGTAAACTGGACTACGATGAAATGCAGTATTATTTTCTCACAGCTCAAAAGCATGGCTACATGTATAAGCGAGTGGAAACTCCTGGCGGGGACGTATTTACTTACGAGATAGCCAATGTGAAGCGCCGCGTTCGCCCGCACCTAAACGGTAATCAAGTATCATTTACGGTTTCGCTGCTGGTGGAAGGAAACATTATTGAGGCGGACAGCAAACGCAGTTTGAGGGACTTACAGTTTTTGGCTGAAGTAGAGCAGGCCGTCTCCACTGCGTTGGAGAAGGACTGCCGGGCAGTTCTAAGAAAAGTACAAAAAGAATTCAAGGTGGACAGCTATGGTTTTGGTGCCATGGTTCGCGGTCTCTATCCGAGGGTATGGAAACAAATGAATTGGGCGGAGGAGTTTCCGAACGTACCGATAAAAATTACGGTAGACGCTCGCATCCGCCGTCTGGGTATGGTAGCTGAGTAATTTAACAGCGGACCGGCAACCACGAGCAGCGGGCGGCCGCAGAGGGCCGCCCGTCAACACGAGAAGTCGAGTTTCTATTGTTGTTGATTGGTCTGTTGGACTTGCTGCAGTTGCTGTACGGACTGATCCAGTACTTGACTCATCTGAGCAAACACTTGGTTCGACTGGATGGCTTGCTGGGCTTGTTGCAGGGCTTGCATGGCACTCTGGAGCGACTGCTGCACTTGTTGGTCTGTTTGCTGGGCCTGCTGCTGAGCTTGCTGTTTTAGTTGGTTAAACATCTGTTGAAATTGGGCTTGAGCTTGCCCACTGCTGGCGGAAGCCGCCTGCTGGGCCAGCTGCTGGAAACGTTGTGCTGTCTGTTGAGTTGCCTGCTGCCCCTCTGGGCTGCCCAGAGCACTCAACCGTTGGTTTACTTGGGCAGTGACTTCGTCTTCAATTTTCTTTTCCTCCCAATCCTGGTGCGTTGCCATAAGCCAAACCTCCTTGTTTTGTAACCTCATAGCTAAACTGCCCTGGCCCGGCCGGTTTTATGTGTCCCCATCGATTGGACTTAATGTAAATGATGACGCTGCTGAACCTCGCTTAAGTTGGACACCACCTGTTGCATCAGGCGGCTTTTTTCCAGCCCCTGCTTTAGCGCCAGCAGAGCCACCTCGGCCTGGCCCAGTTTGGTCAGTACTTCGGTATCCACACCGTTGCTCGTTGTCGGAGCTAACCTTACCGGAGCTGCCTGGGTCTGGGACTTCAGGTTCTTGAACTCTTGATCCAGGTGGCCAAGTTCGGTCGACAGATCTTGCAGATTGGTCCGCACTGGGTCACTGTGCTGTTGCAGCTGCTGGAAACCTTGGGCCAGATGGTCGATAACAGCCGACAGCTGTTGATCCAGTTGACCTAAGCTTTCCTGCTCCTGTTTAAGACCCTGCAGCAGACTGACTCTTTTTTGCGCCACCAGTTCCTGTTTCGCTAAAATACCCCCGGCCGAAAGAGAAGCGACAAAACCGCTATTCTTGCCGATTTCTTGTTCCAGGGTCTGGAGCTCTTGGTCCAGTTTGGTGCCAAAATCCTGTTGCTTTTGTCCACAGTTCTGCAATGTTTTTTGGGCTTCGCGCAGAAGGTTGTCTGTTTGCTGGAGAAAACCGCGCCAGTTGTCCTCCAGCGTTTGCCGGGCCGCTTGGACAGCATTACACTTATCCTGGGCCTTGCTAATAGGTGGATTTGCTTCGGCCATACTCATCGCTCCCTCCACGGTTTGCAGTTTTAGTATGGCCAATTTGGCAGCGTTACATGATCTCTGCTTAACAGGGTACAATAGAAAAAACAACCTTAAGGAGGAAAACACATCGTGGCACTGATTCGTTGGGATCCTTTTGCGGAGTTGGGACCATTTCGAGAAGACTTGGGCCGGCTATTCGACCGCTACAGCAGCCTAATCGGTATGCGCGGCTGGCAACCGGCAGTGGACTTGTGTGAAGACGATGATACCTTTACTCTTAAGGCTGAAATCCCCGGCGTGGAACCAGAAGATGTGGACATAACGGTCACGCCTGAAAATATAACCTTGCGGGGTACGGTGGACCGGGAAGAAGAAGAACAAGAGGAAGGATATATTCGTTCAGAGCGACGTTATGGTGAATTTGCCCGCACAGTGGCTCTACCGGCGGAAATCAAGCCTGGTACCGCCCGAGCCACATTTAAGAACGGGGTCTTGACTGTAGTTCTACCGAAAGCTGCGCCGGGACACAGCCGCGGTGTCAAGCTGAAAATTGACCGGCTCCAATAACTTGGCACCCTCCTGCCTCACTCTCCATACACTAACAAGAGTTCTCGTGTGACTTCCCTGGATCAGGGGCATGTCCATGAACATCCCGGTGTAACCGGAATAGCCCAAGGAACAGAAGAAAGGCATTTCCACCGGATCTGGGGAGCTACAAGTTATGTAAACGGTCATTTCCATACCTACCAAGGCGAAACCAGCGCAGCAATCATGATCGGTGAGGGCTATCCACTCACTTTGTACGGCTGAGGACCTCTTATAACGATGGTCATGCCCATACGATGGTGGGATTCGTGGAGACTTTAGGCCCAGAAATGAGATAAGAACGACCCCGGTGCTACGCTGATCTAGCATCGGGGCCCAGTGGGGGGATATATAAAAGTAAAAGGAGGGATGCTGCTACCTAACTTTGGCCAGCTCCAGAGCATTCTGCACAGCCTGGTTCCATTTTGCCGTGGTGTGAGTGGCTCCGGAAACGTTGTCCACGGGTCCGCCGTTGGTCTCGACAAACTTGGCCGGCAGCTCCTCATGGGCGGCCACCACTTCTTTCTTAGGATAGGTGCTGTAGTCTTTGAATTCACCGGTTTCGGTGACTTCTTGCAGGACTACTTCCTTCACCTGATCGTTTTCCATGGTAACAAGTGCCAGCGCGTAGCCATGGTCGTCGGCCTCGGACTTGCCCAAGAAGACACCGTCGAAATACTCAGTGGTTATCGCCGGTTTCGTTTTTGCCTTGTCCAGGGCACGAGCCACAGCCTGCTTGTACTTGGTACTGCTGCTGGTAGCCTTGGTGTAATCGTCCACATGGATGGAGTTGGCCTTGACAATGCGCTGGGCCATCTCTTGGTTAGCCTGGACCGACGGCTCGTACTTATAGGTGTCGAAGTCCTTTTCTGCACCGGTCTCGATAAACTCTTTCAGATCCACCTTAGTGATCTTGTCCGCGGAAATGGTGACAGTAGCCAGGCCATAACCATGATGGTCGGCATCAGAGACGGCGGTGTAAGTACCGTCGTTGTAAGTGGCCGCTGCACCGGGCTTTTGTTGGGGTTCCTGGGTTCCACTGCAGCCGGCTACAACCAGAACCAGCAGTACCAGCACTAAGGCTGACGTGATACCCCTGTTCAATCTGAGTCTCTCCTCTCTGAAAGT
>DURJ01000112.1 GCA_012837285.1 Bacillota bacterium | reverse complement strand
GCACCACGGGACCGAAACGCTGCCAACGCTCCCGGATAGGTAGGTTCCTCTACCAGCACTGTGTCACCGGGGTTAATTAGGCTCTTGGCCACAATGTCTATTCCTTGCTGAGCGCCAGAAATAACTTGAATGTTATCGGCGGCGGTGTTAATACCCAGTTCTCTTAGGGCACGTGCCACCGCTTCCCTGAGCGGCGGGTAGCCTCGACTGTCCTCATAGGCAAAGGCATCACCGGCATCGCGCTCTATTACTTGGTTGATAAGACGTTGAACTGTAGCCACCGGTAACAGATCGGAATCCGGAGTGGCACTGGCAAAGTTGACGGCCCCGGCTGGAATTTCTACCTGCCCTTGATCCAGCAGCGTTAAGGAGAGATGCTCATGGGTAGCCGATTCGGTCAGGCCGACTCTGGCTACAACGTAAGTACCGCTGCCGCCGCGAGAAGCGGCGAGACCGGCCTGCTTTAGCTCTTGGTATGCTTTGACCACAGTCACAGTATTGACTTGCAGTTTAGTGGCCAGCATCCGGATGGGGGGAAGCTTACTCTCGGGGGCTATCTTCCCGGTTTCAATCTGCTCTGCCAGTTGCCGGGCAATCTGTTGATACAATGGAACGGAAGCATCTCGGTTAAGGCGTACCGATACGCTATTTAGCATATGGATATACCTCCTTATTGACCAATACACAGGCTAAATGCTATACTACAAATGAAAAGCATGGTGGTAACCACCCCGCATAAGTTGCGGCGGACCCCAGGCCCCGGCGGATGTATCGCTACACTTAGCTTAACTCACTGCCGGGAGAAAGTAAAGGAGGTTTTCTTAGTGCAAGAACCATGTGCGTCTAGTGAGAGCTTGACCCAGATGTTCCGCGGCGGTGTAATTATGGATGTAACTGACGCCGGGCAGGCAACAATAGCCCAAGAGGCCGGTGCCTGTGCGGTGATGGCGCTGGAGCGGGTTCCAGCGGATATTCGCCGTGATGGCGGGGTGGCCCGCATGTCCGATCCGAAGATGATCAAGGCCATCAAGAAGGCCGTGAACATACCGGTAATGGCCAAGGTACGCATCGGGCACTTTGTTGAAGCGCAGATCTTACAAGCGCTAGAGATTGATTATATAGACGAGAGCGAAGTTCTTACTCCTGCCGATGAGAAATACCATATTGATAAAACCAAATTCAAGGTGCCTTTTGTCTGCGGAGCGCGGAATTTAGGCGAAGCCCTAAGAAGGATAGCTGAAGGGGCGGCTATGATCCGTACCAAAGGCGAAGCCGGTACCGGTAACATCGTAGAGGCGGTGCGTCATCTGCGGACGGTAAACGAAGGAATAGCCAAGCTCCAAGGGCTAGGCAAGGCCGAACTGGTGGCCCAAGCCAAAGAAATGGGAGCACCGTTAGAATTAATTGAGTATGTGGCCAAAGAAGGCCGCCTTCCGGTAGTGAACTTTGCTGCCGGGGGTGTAGCCACCCCGGCCGATGCCGCCCTCATGATGCAGTTGGGGGCCGACGGAGTTTTTGTGGGTTCGGGCATCTTTAAATCCAGCAATCCGGAAAAACGGGCCCGGGCCATCGTTAAAGCCGTGGCCCATTACAACGAACCGGCTGTTTTGGCTGAAGTTTCCGCTGACCTGGGCGAGCCCATGCCTGGCATGGATATCACCACCCTATCGGCCGAGAACCGGTACTCAGAGCGGGGCTGGTGAATTATTAGGACAAGAAAACCGGCAAGACGGCCCCTGAAGGCTTGTCTTGCCGGTTGTGTTTTCCAAGTTCTATCAGTTGGGGATATGCAAGGCGATCTTGTCCACAGCCAGGGCAGCTTCGGCCATGGCTTCGCTGACGCTGGGATGGGGGTGGATGGTAGCGGTAAGTTCTTCCACGGTGGCCTCCAGCTTCAGAGCCAGGGCGGCCTCGGCGATGAGTTCGGTGGCGTGGGGTCCTAAGATATGGACTCCTAAGATTTCGCCGTAGCGCTCATTGGCAATTACTTTGATAAACCCATCCAGACCTTCAATGAGGGCTTTGCCGTTAGCGATCAGAGGGAAGCGGCCGACCTTGATCTTATAGCCGGCTTCCAGAGCTTGTTTTTCCGTAAGGCCTACGCTGGCCGCCTCCGGCTGGGTGTAAATACAGGACGGGACCGTCTTATAATCTATTGATTTTCTAGTCCCCAGGGCATTTTCTGCGGCCACAACGCCTTCGGCAAAAGCCACGTGGGCCAGCATAACTCCGCCGACAGCATCGCCCACGGCGTAAATTCCAGGCACAGAAGTTTGCATGTATTCATCCACCGTGATCCGGGCCCGTTCCATCTGTATGCCTGCTTCTTCCAAGCCCAGACCGGAAGTGGCCGAACGACGCCCAACAGCGGCCAAGACGTTGCTAACAGTAAACTCCAGCTCTTTATCTGGAGTCTTTACTTTAGCTGTTACACCGCCTGCTGCCGGCTCACAACTTAACACCTGGGAAGAGGTGTAGATTTCTATTCCTAAAGAGGTCAAACGGTTCTTTATTCCTTCCGTCAGCTCTTCGTCCATAGTCGGGAGAATCTGGGGCAACATTTCTACCACGATACACTTGGTTCCCAGTGTCTGATAAACCGAAGCCAGCTCGACCCCGATGACACCACCGCCGATAATAAGCAGGCTGTTCGGGACTTCTGGCAGGGACAAAGCGGCATCGCTGTAAATTACTTCCGGTAAATCCAAGCCCGGAAGCGGCAACTGCACCGGCTCCGATCCGGTAGCGATGATAATCCGATCGGCAGTGAGCTTGGTCGTCTGGCCGTCTGCGTCGGTTACAATTACCGAATTGCTCCCGTCAAGACGAGCAGCTCCCGTTATTACTTGACAGTTAGCTTTCCTCAGGAGAAAACCCACTCCTGTTACCAACCGTCGCACTATCTGCTGACGGCGCTTCTGTAGTGCCGGCCAGTCCACGGACACATTCTCTGCCTTCAGGCCGATTCGTGCTCCACGCAGAATAGTCTGGTACAACTCAGTAGTATTAAGGAGCACCTTGGTGGGGACGCAGCCAACATTAAGGCAGGTCCCTCCTAAGGCCTTCTTTTCCACCAGGGTCACTTCGGCACCGAGTTGAGCGGCCCGCAGCGCGGCCACGTAGCCACCGGGACCGCCGCCAATAACAAGCACTTTCACGTTCATTCCTCCTAGAATAAAGCTGGCATATGGTAATTATAACCCAATTTGGTCTATTGTGGGACATAATATTTGGGTTCTGAATTTAGAGCATTAGTGCCGGCTCTTCCAGAAAGGCCTTGATCAAGGACAGGAACTCGGCGGCTATGGCCCCGTCCAGGAGACGATGGTCGGCTGATAGACTTAGGGTCATCATTGGCTTTACTACCACAGCACCGTTTTCCACCACTGGTTTGTCAGCAATACGGCCTACGCCTAAGATAGCACTCTCCGGCTGATTAATAATCGGGGTAAAACTATCGATACCGTACATGCCTAAATTAGTAACGGTAAAGGTGCCACCGGCGATGTCTTCGGGAGAAAGCTTGTTTTCCCGAGCTCTGGTGGCCAAAGCACGGATTTCCAGTCCCAGGGCGTACAAGGTTTTTTGATCGGCGTTTTTCACCACCGGAACAATCAGCCCCTTAGCCAAAGCTACGGCAATACCCACGTTGATATAGCTGTGATATACTATTTCTTCATCTACGAGCGAAGCATTGGCCAAGGGGAACTGACGCAGGGCTCGGGCGGCAGCCAGAACCACCATGTCGTTGTAGGATATCTTGCGGTCTTGGGCTTTGTAGGCGGCGTAAACGGCCTGAGCCCGGGACATGTCCACTTCCATGGTGTAAGTTACGTGCGGTGCCACCCGCTTGCTTGCGGCCATGCGCTCGGCAATAATCTTGCGCACCCCAACTAAGGGTTCCCGGCGGTCGTTGTCTTCTCCGCTGGCAGCTAACAGGGCGGAAAAGACATCTTCTTTGCCTATGCGACCGGCCACTGCCAGTTTGGTCAAGTCTACGCCCAGCTCCTTGGCTAGTTGCTCTGCTACCGGTGTGACCCGCGCTTTTGAGGCGGGACCGGTTTCTTCGGCTGCTTCAACTGTGGCAGCAGCTTTGTTCGCCTCCAAGTAAGCTAGCACGTCCCGTTCCACAATGCGCCCGTCAGTTCGTGTCGGCTTGATCAAAGTTAAGTCCACTCCGCGGTCACGAGCCAGTTTCTTGGCCGCCGGTGAAGCCTTCAGGTCTTGTGTAGGTGTTGCTACGGCTTTCTGGGGTGAGCAGGTGGGTTTAACCGGGGCCGGTGTAGCTGCTTCTTTAGACTGTGTTGGCACAGCCCGATCTTCCCCTTCCGGCAACGGCTCATGAGCAGCGGCCAAAATGGCTACTGCCGTTCCCACCGGTACGGCGTCGCCTTCTGGAACAATGATTTTTCGTAGTATGCCCTCAGCCAGGGCTTCCACTTGGTTAGTTATTTTATCAGTTTCTACCTCAAAAAGAGGATCGCCTTTTTTTACTACATCGCCAACATTCTTTAACCAACCGGTAACAGTACCTTCAGTCATGGTGAGACCCAGTTTAGGCATGGTAACAGTGTATGCCATGGTGTTCGGCTTCCTCTCCTTTCATGAATTAGTTTGGCCTGGTTGTGAGCGATAAGGCTCGAACAACAAAACTGGCTCTAGTGCAGCATCATATCTGGTAGCCATGTAGAAAGTGCTGGGAAAAATGTGATACAAAGCAGGGCTACTATGGAAGCCAGAACAAAGGGAATGACGGCTTTTGAGATATCGTCCATGGATATCTGTGCGATATTGGCTCCCACATAAAGGTTGACGGCTACCGGCGGCGTGATCTGACCGATGGCCAAGTTCACCGTCATCATGATACCGAACCAAACTGGATCCCAACCAAAGTGAGCCATGATCGGCATCAAGACGGGTAGAAGCAGGTAGTATATGGAAATCGCATCAAGCAGCATTCCGGCTACAAAGAAGATGAGGTTGATGATCATAAGGAGTATATATTCGTTTGATGCCAAGGCAATGGCTGTCTGCGATATTTTTTCCACCACGCCTAAAGTGGTCATGGCCCAGCCAAAAATGCCGGCCAGTGACACTACTAACATTACAACGGCCGAGGAGACAGCGGAGTCTACCAACAGTTGCAAGAGATCTTGGAACGTTAAGGTCCGATAGATGAAAAAGCCCACAAAGAGCCCGTAAAAGACAGACACGGCTGCCGCTTCAGTGGGAGTGAAGATACCGCCGTAAATTCCCCCGAGGATAATGAGCGGTGCAATGAGGCCCCAAACGGCTTCTTTGAAGGCCACCCAGATTTCCCGAGCAGTGCCGAAGCGGTCGCCTTTGTAACCACAGGCTAAGGAAATCAAGACAGCGGCCAAAATAAGAAACAGGCCCACCACAATACCGGGAATAATACCGGCGACAAAGAGCTCGCTAATGGAAGCGCCAGTGATTACACCATATACGACGAAGGCAATGCTGGGGGGGATAATAATGGCAATACCGCTGGAAGCAGAGACTAGAGCAGCGGCAAAATCTTTCTTGTAACCCATGTTAACCATGCCTGGAATTAAGATGGTACCTAAAGCGGCCACAGTTGCCGGGCCGGAACCTGATACAGCGCCCCAAAATATGGCCGTAATTACGGTAACTACGGCTAAGCCGCCTGGAACGGGACCCACCAACAAGGCAACCAAGTGGACAATCTTGTCAGAGATTTTGGCTTTACCCATGATTACGCCTGCCAAAATAAAGAACG
>DURJ01000111.1 GCA_012837285.1 Bacillota bacterium | reverse complement strand
CCTTTGCCGGGCTTCACATGTTGAAAATCCACCACCGTATATACTTCACCTTCAAGTTCAATGGTAAGCCCGGTTCGAAAGTCATTGGTTGAAATCATTTGTTAAACCCTCCTAAAGAACAAAAGTCTCCCTCGGTGCCTGGGATAACACTTCAACACCCTGTTCCTTGATCAGAATTATGTCTTCAGTGCGGACACCACCCCAGTCAGGCAGATAGATACCTGGCTCTACTGTAACCACCGTTCCCGGTAACAAGATATCGGTGGACTGCGCGGACAAGCGAGGTGCCTCATGAATAGCCAAACCCACTCCATGACCGGTAGCATGGCCAAAGTAATCACCATAGCCAGCCGCCGTAATTACGTCCCGGGCAGCTTGGTCCACTTTAGCACCGAGCACTCCAGGTCTGGCACAAGCGATAGCTCTTGTTTGAGCCTCTAGTACTGTCTCATATACTAATCGCTGCTTAAAAGTCGGTGTCCCCAAGACAAAAGTACGGGTCAAATCAGAGTGGTAACCCTGGTACACGGCTCCGAAGTCCACTGTAACCATCTCACCCACCTGGAGTTTTTTGTCACCTGCTTCCCCGTGTGGTAATGACCCTCTCACCCCGGATGCGACTATGAACGGAAACGCCGCCTTTTCAGCCCCGTGGTTATGCAGAAAAAACTCTAGTTCTAAGGCAATCTCTCTTTCAGTACGACCCGGAATCAATCGCGTTCGCAGGTACTCTGCGCCCTTATCGGCCAAAGCTATAGCTTGTCTCAGCAAAGCTAGCTCTTGTTTGTCTTTTTGAGCTCGCAGTGCCTCAACCAAACCGGTAGTCGGGGTCAAGTTGACAGCCGGCAAAGCTTGCGCCAGTTCGTGCCAGCTATGGTAGCTCAGGTGCTGAGCTTCAAAACCAAGTTTTGTTCGCCCCCGCGGCCATAATCCTTTGATAACGTTCTGCCAACTGCCCTCAATCTTTACGATTTCCCAGCCGTGCGCCTGCTTTGCTGCTTGCTCAACATAACGAAAATCCGTACATAAATAAGCCTTATCGCGCAAAACAAGTAGCATACCCTCCGAACCAGTAAAACCACTCAAATAGCGCATGTTCTGAGCTTGCCTAACCACCAACCCTTCCAGCTGCTGCAACTCAAGCTTATCCCGTAACTGCTCCAATCGGGTTAGGACCAAGTAATCCCCCTCTTTCTCCGTTTTCCTCCTGCTATGAATCAATCACCGCTGATGGTAAGGGGTTCAACCAGTAGCGCTGGCGAACCAAAGCCCAAGTAAAAGCGGAGATTAGATGCAACTGCCTGTACTTGGTTCAACATATCTTGAATATTTCCTGCCAAGATCACTTGACGTACCGGCCGGGTAAGCTTGCCTTGTTCTATTAACAACCCTGTAGCCCCCAGAGAAAAATCCCCTGAAATCGGATTAGCTGTATGGGCGCCCATAAGATCAAAAACATAAAGCCCCTGGTCCACACTTTGAATTAGCTCCTCTTCGCTGGCGGTGCCAGGACGAAAAAACATGTTTGTGGGGCCGACCTCGGGCGTGGTCTTAAATGAACCGCGAACACCATTGCCGGTAGACACAGTCTCTTCTTTGCCGGCAGTATATGAATTGTGTAGAAAAGTGCGGAGCACACCGTTTTCCACCAGGATTGTGCGCTCGCTAGGGACCCCTTCACCATCGGTCGGGGCAGTGTTAATCCCGCCCACTAACGACCCATCATCGATGATAGTGACCACCGGTGATGCCATCTGCTTGTCTATTTGGTCCGCAAATAGCGACCGCCCTTTTTGAACAGCCTCAGCCGTAAGAGCAGTGGCTAGGATGCCAAGAAACTGTGCCGCTACCTGAGGCGGTAGTACCAGAGCCAATTTCTGAGTCTTAATTGGTCTAGCCCCCAGCAACCGGACTGCTTCTAAGGCAGCCTCCTGACCGATGGCAACAGGGTCTATTTGGGCCAATTGCGTTGAATACGATAACCCGGATCCTGTTTGAACATCCCCATTCGCCTCAGCTACCACCCATACATAGCCACCGCAAAAATTGGCTCGGTAGCTTACACGCAGTCCATGAGAATTGGCCAGCAAAACAGTGTAGTCGTTTTCTTCATAGGCAGCACGTTCCGACTTAGTGATCCGAGTATCTGTGTTCAAAGCAGCCTGTTCAATGGCCAAAGCTAGATCTAGCTTGGCCTCAAGCGGTGTTTCCTCTATTTTGCCGTCAAATTGAGCCAGCGACCGATCGTAAGAAGCAGGAGTAGGTAGACTGGCACCACTATCTAAACTGGAGTATTTAGCACCCTGCACAGCCAGTTCCACCGTGTCTGCCACTGCCGCCTGACCCAGATCCGAAGTAAACGCATAGCCAAAGCTGCCGGCCTTGACAACTCGGATGCCCAGACCCCGTTCTCGGCTTCGATGTAAAGTCTCTAACTTACCGCCACGAACTTCTATCGTCAGGTTATCTCGGTCCAGAAAGTAGGTCTCAACCTCATCGGCTCCGGCTTTTTCTGCCAGTTGCAGGCCTGTCTGAACAATTGTTTCTCGTTCCATCCCTACACCCCCTACAGTAGGCCGCCAACAACTAATTCCGGTATGCGTATGGTGGGCTGCGCGTCTGAAACAGGCACCCCTTGTCCGTCTTTACCACACGTACCGATGCCAAACCCCAAGTCCGTTCCCACCAGATCTACCGCTAACAAAACTCTGGGACCGTTGCCCGACAAAGTAGCTCCCCTAACCGGATAACTTACTCGGCCCTTCTCAATCAAGTAGCCTTCCGCCACGTCAAAAACAAAGTCTCCCGTAGTCGGGTTTACCTGCCCACCCCCCATACGCTTAACCAGAAGGCCATGGTCTGTTTGACCGATTATTTCTGCCGGTGGGGTTTCCCCTGACGCCAAATAGGTATTGCTCATCCGCGGTATGGGATGGAATTGAAAAGACTGGCGCCGACCATTTCCGGTGGATCTCACCCCTTGGCGGCGAGCCCATTCCAGGTCGTACATGTAGCTTTCCAATATGCCATTACGAATAAGTACCGTCTCTTGAGCCGGCGTGCCTTCATCATCATAGGTATAAGAACCGTATTTGCCCGGTAACGTTGGATCGTCAATTACCGTTACCAGTTCAGATGCTACCCGTTGGCCTAATTTTCCGGCGTAAACCGACATTTCTTTACCGACAATGTCTGCTTCCAGCCCGTGCCCACAAGCCTCATGAATCATTGTACCGCCCGCTTCACCAGCCAGCACCACCGGCATACGGCCTGCCGGAGCCGGTTTGGCGCCAAGAAGCATCAACGCCCGTCGAGCCGAGACAGCTGCCATCTCTAGCGCTTCGTTTCTAGTAAACATCGAATTATCATTGCACGAGCCCAGCGATTCGTAGCCTGTCTGCACTACAGTCCCTTCTGCAGCAACTACATGGACAATCATGATGGTACGGTTACGGTAGTCGGTCACCATTTTACCCAAAGAGTTGGCAACCTGCACCTTCTGATCTGAACTACGATATCGTACTAATACTTGCCGAATCTTATCTCCAGCCGAGCGCGCTTCATTGTCAGCCGCATGTACCAGTTCCACTGCCTGGTCAATGCTTATGGGGCTCACAGCAGCGCCCCTCTTTTCAGTCCCTTCCCGGACTAAAGTTAGCACCTGCGGCTCCCCAGAGTCTTGTTTGAGCGCTGTCCTGGCGTCAGCTGCTGCTTTCATTAATCCAGGCAGCGAAATATCGTTCGTATAAACATATATTGAGCTGTCACCTGTTAACAAGCGTATGCCGGCTCCTTGATCCAACCCTGAATGAACTCTCTCTACCCGGCCAGCTTCAAGACCGATATTACTGATTTGACGCCGCTCTAAGAAGACTTCGGCAAAGTCTCCTCCGGCTGCCAGTGTCTCGGCCAAGACCCGTTCTAAGTCGCTCCGATCCAATAACATCACATTTCCTCCCCGCCACAGTTGGGAATTACTACTTACTGATCTTAGTTTATCCTCACACTCTAAATTTAGTCCAGCGCCTACAAAAACCGCCAAATAGGCTATTTCTACAGCTTAACAACTGATTCCTGCCCTACTAACCCTCTGTGGCCGGTTTTTCCACCAAGCCTCTTCTTATCAGCCGCCTTAGGACAATTCTCTCTAAGCTCCTTATAGCCTTGGTGCCAAAAAACTCCCTCTTAGACAGCGGCATCACTAAAACAGTGTATAAACCTAGGCGATTGCCTCCTAGGACATCAGTGAACAACTGGTCTCCGACAACTGCTGTCTCTTTTTCGGTAGTACCTAAGGTTGCCAGTGCCTGACGAAAAGCTCTTCGGCTAGGCTTGCGAGCTTTAGAAATAGCCGGGACGTCTAAAACCCTGGCCACTTTTTCCACACGATCCCTTTTGTTGTTTGAAACCAAGCAGGATAAAAAGCCCGTCTGCTTGAGCCGCCTGAACAACTCCTTCGCTTCCGGGGTGACCTCATACGCGTTCCAGTAAAGTAGCGTATTGTCCAAATCAAAGATAAGTCCGCGAATTCCGCGTTCCTTTAGCTGATCCAGCGGCAAATCAAACACCGAGCGTAGGTATAGTTTGGGGCAAAGCAAAGGAGAACAACTCTCTTGGGGCATGTTATCTTCCTCCACAGATGTTGGAACTCTTTAATTATACCAATATTGTCTTGTCTATACCAGAACAAGAGAAAACTGGTTCGACAGACAGGCACACAATAGCGTCAAGTCCCATATTATTTCAAAGAAGGCATTTTGACTTATGGAGGTGCTTGGCGCGTGCTTTCTACAACCCTAATTGTTAGTGTTACCCTTCTACCCGGATTCTTCATACTAATTTCATACATAACCAATAGCAGCGCTTTCCCCCAACCACTTTCCGCTGAAGAAGAGCTCCGTTATATCGTAGCTATGGAGCATGGAGACGAGATCGCACGCAACATATTAGTAGAGCGCAACCTGCGGTTAGTAGCCCATGTGGTTAAGAAGTTCGATAATACAGGTGAAGATGTGGACGACCTTATTTCCATCGGCACCATCGGCCTCATAAAGGCCATCAACACCTACGACCGTCATCAAGGGACTCGTTTGGCCACGTATGCGGCCAGGTGCATCGAGAATGAAATATTAATGCACCTCCGAACCATTAAGCGCATACGGCAAGAAGTCTCCCTTAACGATCCCATTGGCGTGGACAAAGAAGGAAACGAAATCGTGCTGCTAGATGTCCTCGGCACTGATGCCGATGAAGTTCCGGACATAGTAGAAGCTCAATGTGAGAAAGAAAAGCTGTACGAAAAGCTAAGGCACCTGGGCCGGCGCGAACGCAAAGTCATAGAACTACGCTATGGGCTCCCTTAT
>DURJ01000110.1 GCA_012837285.1 Bacillota bacterium | reverse complement strand
CCAAACAAGCCTTCCCCACCCGGTTCACCGCCAAGCGGGTAGGAATGGCCACCGGCTTCATATGCATGCCGATCAACGTGTGCCCGATATCCAGGCCGGCATGGGCTTGCACTTCTTCTACCAGCACCGGATCCGTAAATAAATCCATGGCCAAAGCAGCCAACGACCCGCCAGCATGAGCTACAGGGTACACCGATACCTGCTCCAGCTGATACTGTTTCAGTGCTTCCCGCTCTACCACCAAAGCCCGGTTAAGATGTTCGCAGCACTGAATGGCCAACAAGATGCGATTCTCGCCGGCAATCTCAAGCAGTGGTTGTAAGATAGCTGCAGCTACTTCTCGGTTACCGGCGCTGCCAATGTGTTGACCCTGCACTTCGCTGGTACTGCACCCTACCACTAAAATACTGCCCGGTTCCAGTTGGGCCCGTTCTAACAATTCTTGTGCTGCCGCCTCTACTGCCAGACTGATTTCTTGCAGCACCTTCACTCCCTCCTGTACTTACACTCAACCGCCTTTATTTTTTCCACCCGCTCAGCATGGCGGCCGCCTTGCGGAACCGCTATCAGCCACGTACGAACAATGTCCAGCGCCAGTCCCAAGCCCACTACCCTGGCTCCTAACACTAAAATATTAGCATGGTTATGCTCACGGCTGGCCCGGGCTGAAAAAGTGTCGCCACACAACGCCGCCCGCACCCCTGGAACCTTGTTAGCTACCATAGACATACCGATCCCGGTGCCACAGACCAAAATTCCCAGCGGCGCATCTCCTCCTGCCACCGTCTCAGCCACCGCCAGACCAAAATCGGGATAATCACAGGACTCGGTGCCATGGGTCCCAAAGTCCTGATAATCGAGGCCTTGTTCAGCTAAAAGCGCTTTGATCGCTTCTTTCAGCTCGTAACCAGCATGGTCACTGCCAAGGGCAAATTTCAACAGCTATCACCTACCCTGCTCTAATCATACCCCAAAATATATTACTTCTTTCCCTCGACTCGGTTTCCTCCCACTGTGGGCAAAATTTTTGGGCGCCCACCGCGCCCAACTGTGTTTTACAACTTCACATCCGCTCCCAGAACTCCCACAATCCGGTCTTGAAAACGAAGCGGCAAGGCCAAGGTAACGCAGGGCCGGTAAGTAGCGGAAGAAATGTAGACTTCCGTCTGTACTCTCTGTCCCTCCCGGGCCTGTTGGTACCAGGGACGGTGGGACACATCCAGGTCTACGTCCCCTTTTGTGATAGCCATGGTTCTGCCATCCAGCCCGACGGCATACATAAGCTCCAGAAACGAATGAGCCGCCAGTTTCTCCTTTAACCGCCTGAGTTTCTCCTGGGGTGTCGCTTCTACAAATGACGGGTCGTCACTTATGGGCTCCAGCACTCGCCACCCCTGCTGTACTTTTTGCCTCAGCACTTCCGGAGGTATGCTTACATGGCCGAACTTGCGGGTAAGATCATAGAGCCGGTCTGCCATCTTGGCCAGCTTTTGAGCTGCCCGGGCCATTTCCTCTACACTGGCTGTCTGCTCTTCCACTGCGGCCGCTGCTTCTTGGCTGCCGGAAGCTGTGTACTGGGCACTGTCGTTGACAGTGTCCATGAGATCAGCCACGTCAGCAACCCGCTGCACCTGTTCGTCCACATGGTGCGTAATTTGGGCCACCTTGGTTCGCAGCTCTCCTAATATTGTATGCATGGCCGCCAGCGCCTGCCGAGCATAGTCGGACTGGGCTGCAGCTGCCCGCGACTTTTCCGCCTGCTCATCCATGGCCACCGCTAAAGCGCTGTCTTCTTCATGAATGCGATTCAAAATAGTGGTTATCTCCTTGGCTGCCTCGGCCGCTTGTTCGGCTAATTTCCTAATCTCAGCTGCCACCACAGCAAAACCCCGTCCCTGCTCGCCGGCTCGAGCCGCTTCGATGGCTGCATTGAGAGCCAACAGATTCGTTTGCTCACTGATTTGAGTCACACTGGCCACAATGGCTCCCACCTTGCGCGTGCCTTCGGTATGTTGGCGCACGTCAGCAGCCAGCACTTCACTGCGCTTGGCGGTAGCTTCAACGGCCTTAAGTAAAGCTTCCAGGGCTTCACGGCTGGTGACCACATCAGCTGCCACCTGATCCGCTGCCTGCTCACTGTCTTTAACTCTAGCGGCAATGGCCGCAGCACCGGTGTTCATGTACCCTGTCTTTTCCACCGTGTTGTTGGCTGCCGTAGCTTGTTTAGTGGCCTGGTGTGCCATTTCCTGCACCACTTCGGCAATCTGGGTCATGGCCGCCTGGGCCTGATCGGTACCTGATTCTAGCTGCCCAGCCGAGGTCCGCATCTGATCAGCCGCTATCTGCAGTTCTCCTAGAACCTGCTGTAGCCTGCCGGCCAGCTCCTTCAGCGGCCGGGCTATCTGCGCCGCCGGGCCGGTGACGGCCTCCGGAAACTCAGCGTACGTTTCGCCGGCGGCTAACGCCTGCAGATACGTAACTACACCCTTAAGTGCCTGGCGCTGCCACATCCCGTCCAGCCAAACAAAACTCAGCGCCACCACTGCCCACCACCCAAACAAGCCGGCCCCCATCCCCGTCAGCTCCAGGCGAGTCCAAAGCCAAATGGAACCACCCCCGCATACCCCAGCTAACACAAAGGCGAGTAGTGCACGCCCCACCCCTTGACCTCCCTTATTCACTTCTTCATCCCCCTCTTTCTTCTCGCCCAAAACAAATATGACTTCTTCGCTCCTGTCAAAGATCAGGGAAGTCCCGCCTAGGCGGGAAAAGCTTAGCATGCAGCTAGCTTCGCCGTAAAAGAACAAATTTCCTGCTCCTAGCCCTGGGATAGGACCATTTGCCTAAGGTACTCCACTGCCGGTCTCAATAATGCTTGCAGTTGGCCACGCACCTGACGATAAGTGTGCTCCGGTCCCCCAAACGGGTCGTCTACATCGACACGGAGCTCCCGGTCTGTCCCCCCTTGGGCGGCCAATTCGCCCAGGGTCCATGTCTTGTCCCGGGCCGCCGGCTCCAGGGCCAGAACATGCTCCTTTTGGCGGCGGGTCATAGTCAAGACCAAGTCAGCCGCCCGTACCATTTCCCGGGTAACCGGACGAGCCCGGTGCTCAGTCAAATTAAGCCCTACTTCTCCCATTACCGCTATAGCCGGTGGCGAAGCCCAGCTCCCGGGGATAGCTCCCAAGCCGGCTGATTCTACTTTTATGTACGAAGCTTTCTCGCCCAGCTGTTCGTCCAGCGCCCGGCGCAGAAGCGCCGCCGCCATGGGGCTGCGGCAGGTGTTGCCGGTACAAATCAAGAGTACTGTCAGCATAACCCTGATTTACCCCCTTTTCACCAGCATAACAAGGCCCAATAAGATGAAAGCAAAGCCAGCAGCTGTCTTCAGAAACTGAGGTGAGACCAGTCGCGTTAAAGCCTCGCCGGCCAGAACTCCGATAAAAGACGACAAAACCAACGCAGCCGCCGAACCGGCAAACACGGCCCCCAGAGCCCGACTTTCTGCTGCCAGTAACATGGTAGCCAGTTGTGTCTTGTCACCGAGCTCGGCTAGAAATACCAAGGTAAAAGTTGTCCAAGCCGTCTTCCAGAACAAGTGCTAACCCTCCTTCGCTGATGGCACCATGGGCTACAATCCCCACTTGACTATTTTGCTTTACGCTTTGACAATACGATAACCGGCCGCTTTACGCAGGCGGTTCATCACCGCCAGCCCCAGCCCAACCATGTCCACCCCTTCGGCCAAAATCACCTCGGTACCTTGGGCATCAAACCAGCGGAGCAGGTCAAACAAATTGGCCGCCACTGTGGCTAAATCCTCACGAGCCCCAACGATACTAGTCTGTCGCTGCCCGTAGAGGTGCGCCGTCTCGGTTGTAGCCATGATAGCTACGCGTTTCCCTTGGGAAACATAGTCATCATACAGTGAGCAGATTTTGGTCACAATAGCAGTCGGCCTACCTTCCACCACTACCACTCCCGCCTTGGGCGCGTAGTGTTTATACTTCATTCCCGGAGAGCGCACCCGGCCCCCTTCCGGCGGGGTGTCCTGGACCACAGTGGGGTCAACAGTAACTGCCGGAATCACTTGTTGCAGTTGCTCCAAAGTCAGGCCACCCGGGCGCAGAATTTGCGGCGGGCTGACAGTCACATCCAAAACCGTGCTTTCCACCCCGACTCCTGTGCGCCCGCTGTCGATGATCATGTCAACACGACCGGCAAGATCTGCTATTACATGCTGGGCCGTGGTTGGGCTGGGGCGCCCGGACAAGTTGGCGCTGGGCCCGGCCAGGGGACAGCCGCCCACCTCAATCAGCGCCAGCGCTACCGGATGCGCCGGCAGGCGGATAGCCACTGTGTCGAGCCCCCCTGTGGTTCGACGGGGCACTTGTTCGGCAGCTGCAAATACTAAGGTTAAAGGCCCGGGCCAAAATCGTTCTATTAACTTCTCGGCCACAGCAGGAACCCTGGTTACCAAGGCTTCAACTTCCTCTGGCCGAGCCACGTGAACAATCAGCGGATTATCAGACGGGCGTCCCTTGGCAGCGTATATCTTAGTTGCCACCTCCGGATCCAAAGCGTTACCCCCGAGCCCATAGACCGTTTCGGTGGGAAAAGCCACTAATCCACCTCGCCTGATAATGGCCCCGGCCTCTTGGAGCTGCGCCAAGTCGGCCGCTTCTATCACAGTGATAACCTTGGTTCCCTTGATGATTTCCATAAGGCCTGCCCTCTTGTTCTCAGCGGCGCCGCCGCTTCTTTTTTCGCTGACTGTTATCCTCATAATCTTCATCCCAATCGGCCTTGTCCCAGGTTCCGTAAAAAGCCGGCTGCGGCCGCTGAGCCCGCCGGTAGCGTCGGCCGGCAATAGCTGCTCGCACCTGCTGCCAAAACTCGGCAGCACCTTGGGTTCGCGCTCCCCGATGCCGGGCACCGGCTTGTACTTCCAGATCCGAACTTACTACTAAGGTGCCCGGACCGGCCAGTGCCACCACCGCCTCGTCCGCCGAGGGGGCAAACTGAACTCGAATGCCACCGCGGGCAAAGTAGCCGCGGTCCCCGGGGCCGTCAAAAACCACGGTGATTTCATCCCGTCGACCGCTTTTATACAGAAAAAGGCGATCCAGGAGAGCCTCCCGCCCCGCCTCTAACCCCCGTCCTTCAATACTCAGGAGCGCCGGTACCTGCCGGATCAAGTTATAACCATCGATAATAATAGTTACCTTCCTCACGCTCCCTTATCCTATTCCTTCCTGATTATACCTTATCAGCTTGGAAACAGCAACCGGCTATCAGTCTAGCCTATCTACCCCTGCCCAACCACGGTATTCTAGCTCCAATAATCTACTGTCTTTTATGCTTGCTTCTCCCATTCTATGGAATAATTTTACTTATTATAGGAGGTAAACTGCTATCTGGGGGAGAATCAAATATACGTACAAGCTAATACTACCAGGGGGTGAGTCATGACTGCTTACAGTAAATTCGGAATATACTAACACCATTAAGGAGGGAATTAAGTCCATGAAACCCAAAGGATCTGATGATCAGCGCAACATAGCCAATGTGTTGCTAGGTGCAGCGTTCTTGATGGCAACGTCCGCCATCGGTCCCGGTTTTCTGACTCAAACAGCTTTGTTCACT
>DURJ01000109.1 GCA_012837285.1 Bacillota bacterium | reverse complement strand
TATCTTGTACGGACTAGAACCCTTTAACATCGCTCCCGGTTGCACCTTGTCCCCTCCCGTACAAGAAGCTCTGCCCCGACTCTTATCTCTTCTACTGGAGGAAATAGCAGAATTGTGTGCACCCGGCCGATAGGAACCCCTGTCTATCCCCTGCTAATCTTCGCTGTCTAGTTTTTCCAGCAAGCGACGCAGTTTGGCGATAGCTTGTCCCCGATGGCTGACGCTGTTTTTCTCTTCTACTGTAAGCTCGGCCATGGTACGATGGAAAGTCGGCAGATAAAACAACGGGTCGTAGCCGAAGCCGCCGCAGCCACGCCCACTTTCGGCAATGAAGCCGCTGCAGATGCCTTCCACTGTGCACTCTCGGCCCGGCTCTAACACTAAGGCTAATACTGTCCGGAATTGGGCTTGGCGTTGCTCCGGCGGCAAACCCGCGAGTTTTTTTAGCAGTAAGGCATTATTGGCGGCATCGTCTTGCTGGGGTCCGGCAAACCTATGGGAGTGAACACCAGGGGCTCCATTTAAGGCTGCCACTTCCAAGCCGGAATCGTCGGCTAAGCTGGGATAGCCGGTTAAGGAGAATGCGGTGCGAGCTTTTTTCAACGCATTAGCAGCGAAAGTAGCGCCGTCCTCTTCGATTTCGGGGCAGTTTGGAAAATCCGTCAGAGACAGGATGTTGAAACCTAAACCAGCCAGGCCGGCTCTAAACTCGGCCACCTTGTTCATGTTCTTCGTCGCTATGACTAGCACCGGCCCGGTCATTGTTGTTTTACCTTCACCAAGTTAGCATCTTTAGCCAAAGCATTTTTTTGCTCGAACATCAGTTGCTTGATACCCGTGGTGGCCAGATCAAGCAAATTATCCAAATCTGAACGGGAAAACGGAGCCGCTTCGGCGGTGCCTTGAATCTCCACAATTTTGCCGTCGCCGGTCATAACAAAATTCATATCCACATCGGCCTGGGAGTCCTCAGCAAAGGCCAGATCAAGCAGCAGACGTCCATCCACAATCCCCACTGATGTGGCCGCCACAAAATCAACCAGCGGTGAGTGAGTTAGATGGCCGTTATCCACAAGCCACTTTACCGCATCCACCAAGGCAACAAAACTGCCGGTTACCGCAGCGGTCCGAGTGCCGCCGTCGGCTTGAATTACGTCACAGTCCAACCAAATAGTGCGCTCGCCTAAGGCAAACAGATCAATCGCCGGCCGTAAGGCCCGGCCGATAAGTCGTTGGATTTCCAGACTGCGGCCGCCAGTGCGTCCCCGAACAGAGTCGCGCATTGTTCGTACCGGTGTAGCCCGCGGCAGCATAGAATATTCCGCTGTTATCCATCCTTGTCCGCTACCTCTTAAAAACGGCGGCACTTTCTCCTCGACCGAAGCGGTACAAATCACTTTGGTGTCGCCGCTACAAATAAGAACCGACCCCTCGGCATGCTTGGTAAACTGCCGGGTGATAGAGACCGGCCTGAGTTCGTTGGGTTTCCTTCCGTCAGTACGCATGGTTAAACCTCACTTTCTATTGGAACATTGCCCACTGTGCCGACTAACAGGTAATGCTTAGTTAAGGGGTCAAAGCGAAGCTGTGGCAGGAGCGAAAATCCTTGGATATCGCCGGTACGGCTCAGGTGAATCCGGGGACCTGTGCAGGGAATAAGGCGATCAGCGATCTTAATATGGCCCTGATCGTAATAGGTAACCGGTAGATTGGCCCTAATAAGTTGTTTTACCTGCTGTTCCACCTGAGTCAGGTCTACGGTTAATTCGCTCTTGTATTCCAACACGAAACCGTGAGGCAAATCGCTGTGCCAATCGGGCATCGGTTGGTTAAGATCCAGTAACACCAGCGTGGTTAAGTCTTCGGCTGTATGAACCATCTTACGGTAATGGGAAGAAGCAAATACCCGCGACGCAATCTCCGCTGCCCGGGGTCCAAACAGGGTTGGTCTGGTGACGACCACCTCTTCCCCTATACCCACCAGTAGTTCGGCGTTCATTGGCAGCAGGGGAGCCAAGGTCTCGAAATGCTCCACTACTACCCGTCGTCCAGACAAAACCGCTTCTCGGACCGAGGACGCCAGCTCGCTTAAAGGTACAAAAGCCATTTCAAAACAGACGTCCACATGGTAGGTGTGGCTACGGAAAGAGCCGGTGCGAATATCACGTACCAACGGCAAGGGACGAATGTTTACATTTTCGTCATCGTTAGTAAGTTCGAGGCCCGGGAACATGCCTCGAATCAATAAGGATTTACCCATGCCTGACGAACCGATAAAACCAATTAGCCGATCGTCAGGATCAAGATAGCGCTGAGCCAAATAGTTTCCCAGACGAATCAATCGTTCTTTGCCCCTGGGGGCAAAGTAGATGGATTCGCGTAGGTTTTGGTGTTGCACTGTTACCCCACTCCTAGCCTGTGCCATCCCCAAGCTGGACATGCATTACTTTATCCGCCCTACCAAAGCACCTTTACTGAAAGCATACACATCGTCAATAACCATGGAAATGCCCAGCTCCCGTCCTTCGCTCCGGGCCCTTTCTTCCAGTAACTGGATATGCAGCTCTTTGCTTTCCGGTGGCAAAGGTAAGGCACCACAGTCCAAAAAGCGCACGGCGCCGGTTGCATCCCGGGCGGACAGAACTTGCCCGCGGCAAATGCCGGCCGGGGCTAAGGGAAGATCCAGGCTGCCTTCGGCCAACGCCGGTTCTAATCCTGGCGCTACTTCCCCGTCACCTAGTTCCAAGACTCGATTGATGATGGCCTCGGCTTCGGTTCGCACCTGTTCTTCTTCTTGGCTCACTGCAGCCGCTAGAGACTGCTGCTGATCTGTAGCCAAACGGCTTACGCCTTGAGCTAAATCTAGCCACAAGCTTACCTGGTCCGAAGTCAGGGGCTGATCTTTGTCTACAGCCACTACTTCGCAGCCCTGGGCCGAGCCCAGGGCTGACGTGGCCGCTGTCCAGGCAGCAACAGTAGTTAGGTTACGCAGACCCAACAAGGATCCGCCGGTCCACGGCAGACAAATGACAGTGGCCGACAGTTCAGCCGTTAAAGTAGCCAAGACTCTTAAAGCAGCCACATCTTGCAGGAGATGACCGCACAGACTATAAGCGGCGCTAAGGTTCGTGACCCCTTGCGCCTGAGCCAGTTTGGCCTCCAGCACAATCAGCGCCACCAGCAATCCAGGCGGTATCAAGGTAGACGTACGCAGTCCGCGCACCTCGCGCCGGACTGGAATTCCGGCCCGATGATAATCATGGGCTAGCCTATCCACGGAAGCATAGCGGCAAAGGCAATCCGGCAAAGTCCCCCCTTGGCCGGCGGCAAAATACTCCGCCAAGGGTCCGCCCTGCCAGGTAACGATCCCAGCCGTGGCTAAAAGCTCGGCCAGATCTTCTGGGAATTCACCGCTAAGTTGGGCCCCCCAGCGACCGAAGACATCTAGATGCTTAGGTAACAACGAGCGCAGGGCCGATAAAGGTTCTGCTTGCAGCCAGGTTAAGGCTTGCTTGTCCGGCGGCGTCGGAAAGCTAAACATAACAAAGGCATCGTTTTCTACTAAACAAGCCAAGTAGTCTTCCAGGTTTGACGCTGTCTCCACCGCCAAATTCAAACGTACGCGTAACCGTCCCTGACTGGCCCTAGGAAGAGCCAGCTCTTGGTTCTGTAACCAAGAGACTGTTTCGGTCCGAGAAAGTAGCTTATTCCGTTCTTTCCGTCGCTGGTCATAGTCTGCTGCCATAGTCACTAACCCTCCGCACCGGCCGGAGACCAGTTCTTAATTCCAAGCAATGCCGCCTTCAGCAAGGTTATGGAGCCAGCATCCGGTTGAAACACGAACTCGATTATTTCTGTACCCGTAGCCGCGGCTTGCTGAACATCTTTTTTTCGTCCCGGCGAAGAAATAATCGTAGTGGCTCCGGTCAGAGCTTGGGCCAACTGCACCGGATCACGGGTTGTAACTACAGGCATGTCTTTGAAGATAAGATCTGCCTGCTCCAGCGCCGTGATAATTGACTGGGCGAAAGTCTGCGATAAGCAGACCACCGGCAGCAGGCTGTCCGGGGCAACCCGGGCAATTCGAACAATGCTGCTCACCGATGGTTCCAATGCTATACCCAACGGCTGGGGCGCTTCTGAACCGAGCATGGCCTTAACTTCATCTAAATGATAAAAAGTCGTTACTACCATGTCCATTTGCCGCAACCGCTGAAGATTTTCGGCCGCTCCTCCTTGAAGGTTTTGCAGTAACCAGGGATGAATGGTTACACCTGATCCCAGTTCTAGCTCTTTGGTGAAGTAGTCCAACTGTTCCCGATTGCACTCAACGAAAGCCACTTGCAGTCGGCCCAGCATTTCTTTTCGCTGTCGTACCCTGAGGGTCACAATAGCGGTAAAATCCTCGATGGAAAACCCAAGCTGCAGCGCCTCTCCGATAGCTAAGTCTACTAGCCGTAGCACTCGGTCTTTATGGTCGCTGTCCACAGCCAAGCTGTCCGGGGTGGCACAGACAAAGGTGCCGGAACCCTGCTTGCGGCAGATCACTCTTTGAGCCTCCAACTGCTTGTAGGCTGTGCTGACTGTGTTTCGGCTTATTCCCAACTGTTCAGCTAATTCCCGCTCGGTGGGCAAGCGATGTCCTTGCGCCCAGACACCACGTAGCACTAAGTCTTTTATTTGATTCTGGAGCTGAACATAAATGGGAATCCCACTCTTGGGGGAAATTGTAAATGTCACCCTCGACCCTCCTGTACTCACTTGCCTTGCCGGCCAAGAAAGCCGCCGTAGGTGGCACGAGCATCCATGATGGTATAAAACGCTGTTGGATCGTGCTCGGAAACCATTTGCACTATGTGGGGCAGCGACCGGCGCTTGAGCAACACATGCAGTACCTGACGTGGGCCTTCTTTGCCAAAAGCGGGAAACGTAGTCACCCCAAATCCTTGCTGCCTGAGCAGCTCGGCCAGATTAGAATCCGGTTCGCTGGGAATGATCTCCACTGTAACAAATCCCAATGCCATGCGTTCTTCGATTAGACTGCCCACATAGTTTCCCGTGGCAAACCCGGAGGCATAAAACAATAAATTCAAGGGGTCATTTAGTTTGCCCACTACTTGATTTAAAGCCAAGATATAAACAGATACTTCAAAAAAGCCAATGAGCGCAGCAATAATCCGCTGCCCACGTACAATCATCAGGGTACGTACAGTGGCACACGACATGTCGATGACGCGAGCACAAAATATAAACAAGTACCCTAATAATCCTGAGAAAGGCATTGGCCTCTTCTCCTTTCATTCTACCAGAGGTGTATTTAGTCATTCTTATTAAAATACTCTATATTAAATTCGAGCTTAGGAAAACTTCTTCCTCGCTCCCTCAGCGCTGACGGAAGTAGTCCATGATTCCCTCGGCTATTGCTTGAGCCGCTTTTTCCCGAAAGACCGGGTCGGCCAGGAGTTTTTCTTCCACCGGGTTGGATAAGTAGGCCACCTCGATTAACGCCGCTGGCATCTTGGTATGGCGAATGACATTGTAGTCCGCGGTTTTCAAACCCCGATCCGGCAGCCCGAGAGAACTCACCAAGGTCTTATGTAGAGCCTGGGCCAACTCCTGCCCTCCATGCCCATCCCTAAAGTAATACACCTCGGTCCCGCGTTTGCTGTCATCGGTGAAAGAATTGCAATGGATGCTGACCAAGACTTCTACCTTCTCTTCGTTGGCGATTTCAGGGCGGTCACGAAAATCCACCTTGACATCGCTGTCCCTGATCATGAATACCTTGGCTCCGGCTGCCCGCAAAGCCGCCGCTAATCTTTGGGCAATATCCAGATTCAAGTCTTTTTCTTTTAGTCCGGAGGGACTGACGGATCCCGGTTCGCTGCCGCCGTGGCCGGCATCCACGCCAATGTAACGGCCTTGGACAGGGCTGGCTGTTAGCTCCAGAACCAACTCTCCCGGTTGTTGGCCCAAAACGAACCGGTGGCTCAAATAGGATTCTAACTCCACCACCAACCGGGTTACCTCGGGATCAACCGCAAATTGACCGGCCCGCACCTGCACTATTACTTCGTCATTGACGTCAATGACTGTCTGCGTACTTACCAACAGAGTATCCTGAAAATCCACCACCAGTCGATCAGGGTTTTGCAGTCGGGTTGTACGGTAGTTTAAGTCGCCGGTGGCTTGGATCTTAACTTTGGCACCACCGGGAACAGCCTGGTAGTCAAAACCGATAATCTGCGGGGCAAAATAGAGTTCCAGGCCTCGAGCAGAGGCAGTGACGCGAAACTTCGTCACCCGGTGTTGCTCCACGATGATATTAACCCCTGTCGGGCTGTCTTGAATCTTCACTGCTTTGGTTAGCAGACTGTTCGGCTCCACTGGGTCTAATCCAGGGCCGGCCACAATCCCCGGCAAATGAATAACCAGACGATCCGGCGCCGCCAACTGTTGTACCGTGTAAGGCACCTGGCCGGTAGTGGCGATGCTAAGAATCTCACCGCCGGTTATTTGCTCGTACTCCAACTTCTCCACTCGATACGGCAGTACCAAAGTAAGTTCCCCGGTATCGGCGGTAACGGTAAAAGGAGTCGGCTCCGATAGGGTAACGGTCACCACTACGCCTTTGGCTTGTCCAGGAGCTAGAGACTGTACCGACACCCCTTGTACCAGGGTCCCCTGGAGGGCCAATGGACCTTCCGCTAGGGCCAGCTCTGCTTCCGGCAATGTAATCAGCACCTGATTATCGGATTGGGTCACCGTACCCTGCAGGTGCCCGGTCCCTTTGATGGCTAACACTTCTCGTCCCAGTTCCGGCTGTAAAACCACATTCTGAACTTCGGCTCTAGCCCCGGTTACATGCACGGTGCGTGTGGGAGCATCCCAATGTACCTGGGCCCCTAAAGCCTCGCCAATAAAACGAAGCGGCACCATGGTACGGCCGCCGACAATAATTGGGGCCGCATCCAGCTTGTGCTCTTGATCCCGGAAAAAAGCTGTGCTTTTTCCGATACCGAGACGGATATCGCCGTCGGGTAGGGCCACTCGCACTGTACGGGCAGTGCTGTCCCAATGTACTTGAGCACCCAGTTCTTCGGAAATAATGCGCAGGGGAACCATGGTGCGGTTATTTTGGATTACCGGAGCCACATCGGACTCGATCGCTCGTTCGTCAATAATCAGTCTGATCGGCCCAGGTGCTGCTTGAGCCGGAAAAACATGGATAAGTAACAAGCCTAAAAACAGGCACCAACAGACTGCCTGTCGATAATGCCTCATAATATGTTGCCTCCTAAATACACTGGCTTCAGTTCACTGTCCTATCTTCGCCTTAGATGCTCATAATCCTGCCACTATAAAATTCTAACAAAAAAGGCCCTAGCCCTGTTCCGGCTGGGCCTTGGTGATATTTTCCAGATCCAGGTAACTTCGGGGCACCTTTAGCTTCTGTTCGATCAAAGGCGTCCCCTCGATCAAAATTTCGAAGCAGTCAATACCGGCAAATCGTCTCAAAGTCAGGGCCAGCGAACCAACAGTAGGACTTTGTTCCTCTTTACGGATATTCCCCTTGATATCCCGTAACACTGCTTCTTTAGAAAAGTTCAGGCTGAGCAGATCGCCTTCAATTCGATAGTCCAGAAGCCGCGTTCCCTCAGGAAACACCGACGACAAATACGGTATGCCCCGTGGTCCGGCCACTAGCTGGTCCAGTGTTGCTTTGAGCACATCGGCTGTCTCGGGGGCAAGTTTCACTGTCACTGGCACCAGGCAGGTATCGTTATAACTGAAAAATACGGTTATGGGCAGACCGTCATCAGGCTCCCCCGGAATCAGGTTAATATATGCTGGACGTTCAAGCACCATGTTGTTGCCTGGTACACCGTTAACTAGAACTTCAATGGATTTGATGTCCACATCCGGCATCTCGGTCAAGGTGAAGACCAGGCTGCTTAGAGCCTGTTGCCACAGCTTGGGATCCATGGTTCCGATAGCTTCGCCCCCCAGGTCCACACACACTCGACCGTCTTTTACATAAATGTATTTCAGCAATACGCCGCGCGGAAACGGCGACGACAATGCTTCTTTTAGGTCGGTGTCGTGGGGGCCGGCCAAGACTTTCTCCACCACGTGGCGGCAGATATCATCATCTAGTGACACTTTGGTGTTGACCGGAACTAAGTAATCTCCCTCCTGGGTGACGTAATACACCGTGACCGGTTGTTGTCTGATAACGGCCAGGTCCTTGGTCTCGTCATTTTGAAACACAGGTAAATCATTGCATCCTACTAAGGTCGTAGTTACAATAAAAAAAGAGATAACCAATAACAACTGCGAGACTCTTACCGGCTCGCGTTGCATAACCAGGGCACCCCCTTCGGTTATATGCCCCTGAACCTCCCCGTATAATGTATTCGACACCGGTTCAATTTTCCCTGGTTTGGTAACCATCTTTTTCAAAAATCTTTTTTCAGCAGGAAACCAACTGGCTTTAGAGAAGTATGTGGGGACCTTAATCTTGAACGAAACAGCAAGACATCCTCAGGAGGTGGAGTACATAGATGGAGATCAACGAATACGTCCCCTTGAAAGACCATACGTCATATAAACTCGGCGGTCCGGCTCGTTTCTTCTGCGAGCCGTCCTCGGTGGCCCAGGTCAAAACCGCCTTAGCTTTTGCGGATGAACAAAAGGTGCCGGTGTATGTCCTGGGAAGCGGTACTAACGTCCTAGTGAGCGATAGCGGGGTTCACGGCCTGGTTATCCGCCTAGCCCGGAAGTTCGGTTACCTTTCCGTTCACGACGGCAACGCCTTGGTAGGTACCGGGTTACCGCTTGATCATCTCATCGCTGCCCTGGCAGAAGAAGGTTGGGGCAATTTCGAGCGCTTGGCCGGCATCCCCGGTTCTGTCGGCGGCGGTATTTATATGAATGCCGGGGCCTATGGTATCACCCTGGGCCAATTTGTCCAGGAAAGTATGGTTATGGATCGACGGGGTGTGGTCAAACGCCTGTCTCAGTCTGAACACGGTTTCACCTATCGCAGCAGTGTTTTTCAGCAGCAAGACCTGATTGTGCTGGAGACTTCACTGGCTGTTTCCTCTATGCCGAGAGAACAACTGGCCCAAAATATCGCAGCCAGCAAGGAAAAGCGGCGCCGGCTCCCGTTGTTACCCAGCTGTGGGTCTACCTTCCGTAATCCACCTGGCACCTATGCCGGGAAAGTTATTGAAGAGCTGGGCCTAAAAGGCACCCAGATCGGGCAAGCCCAGATCTCCCCCTCTCACGCCAACTTTATCGTTAATCTAGGCGGGGCCAGCGCTCAGGATGTATTTGGTTTGATCAAGCTTATTAAGCTGGAGGCAGCGGCCCGGGGTATTACCATGGAAACAGAAGTGCGCCTATGGGGACAGTTTGAGTAGCTTGGGGCTCTGACTAAATAGGCAAGATTAAAAGAGGCCGAAACCGGCCTCTTTTAATATGTAGATGGCAAAACAGCTGCTTTTGTTCTAATTTGGTGGAGGCGGGGGGGAATTGCACCCCCCGTCCAAAAGTAAGCCCACAAAGGCATCTACGAGCGTAGCTTCTGCTTTTATCTTCGCCCGCATTGGCTCCAAGAAGCAAGATCCAATTTGGGCTAGCCCTCAGAAGTTCCCGGCCGACATGAGGGCTCTGTCTGCCGGTAGCTTGCTAAAATGACACCCGTCTCCGACCCCGCAAGCTTAGGCCGGGCGGATGGGCTACGTTAAGTTACGCAGCCAGAGCGTAATCGTTGTTGGCAGTTATTGCCTTTCCATGTTCTTGACGCGGCCATGGTCCGCGGCTCGCTTCCTCTGCCAGCTTTACCTCTGTCGAACCTAAATCGCCCCCAAGGAATGCTCTTTAAACGCTCGCTCAATTTCCCGCTTGGCATCCCGTGCCGCTAGATCATCACGTTTGTCGTATGACTTTTTGCCCCGAGCTAACGCCAGCTCCACCTTGGCCCAGCCCCGTTCATTAAAGTATACCTTCAGCGGGACTAAAGTCAAGCCCTTTTCTTGTATCATGGCAGCCAGTTTTCTGATCTCGTTTTTACGGAGAAGCAATTTGCGCGGTCGCCGAGGCTCATGATTTACGTAGCCGCCTTGTTGATACGGGCTAATGTGCATATTGTAGAGAATTAGCTCCCCGTTTTCGGCCCGGGCATAGCTGTCTCTTAAACTAGCCCTGCCGGCCCGCAGGGATTTCACCTCTGTTCCCACCAGCGCTAACCCGGCCTCGTACGTTTCCAGGATAAAGTAATCATAACGGGCTTTGCGGTTAGTGGTTACAATTTGCTCATTGGTTTTCTTCTTGGTCATTTAATTCCTCCATATCGGCGGCAGGCGCCTTGCACCCAGCAATATTGTAACACGAAAAGTCAGTCGGCACAAGGCCTAGTGGTACCTGGCAGCCCGGATCGAAGCAATGAAAACATTATTTCAATTGCACCTTGATCTGGCGCAGGCGATCCGCTCGTGTTTGTCCTTGGTAAGTCTCTGCCGAGACAAACAACAACGGCGCTTCTCCTAACAAACCGCGTTCCAGGTTAAGAATGATATTATTGCCCGAACTGGATACTGTAATGCCGGTAGGTAGCTCTTTGGCCGGAATAGAAAGCTGCAAACGTAATTCCGGAACCGTTCCCCCTAACGTGACCAGCTCCATTTTGCACTTTAGCTCCGGTTTAACGGGCCCCCTTAAGGACAAGGTCAGTTGTAGGTTCTTGGCGTCGACGCAGCCGGACAGCCGCACAATGTCGGTATGGCGATCAAAGCGGTCGATCAAGCTGTCGCCAGCCGCATCGGAGGCTAGCACCATCTGTTCACCGCTGTTGGTACTCTCCAGCACCACCGCCGACGGATAGACCTGGAACAATTCGGTGGACCGAACAAAAGCGGTCAAAAAACCACGCATTACTGCTATCTGAGAACGGTGCTTTAGGATTGCATTCTGTTTTGTAACCCTTTCGCTCCAGGACAAGGGCAAGCTGAGCCATTCGTCTTGGTCGGCAATCGCCGCCGGCGGCTCCAGGGCACGCATGACGTGGGCACCCCAGGGACGAGGCCAATCATGATAATGCACCAGGTAATTGTAGGCCTTGGGCTGACACGCCCAACCGTGCAGCCGCAGGTCTTCCAAGGCATAGGCCACAAAGGCGTTAGTAGCCCAATGATCGGAATGTCCTTCGTAATTACTGGGGAACAAAATCACCGTCGGTTTTTCCGTTCGCAGTATGGTCTTGATATCCTTCAATAAAGCCTCGCCGCTATAGGCCGTCACCGGGGTAAAGCCATTGCTGTATGGAGAAAAGTTGGTGCCCGTGTAAGGGGACTGATAGGATGAGGTGATGGACCAGTGCTGTTGCCATAGGCGTGCCAGCCCCCGGTCAGGATAGCCAAGAAAAACAACGTTCTCTGCCGGGACGCCCAACAAGGACGTGGCTGACCACGCTTCCTGCTGGCGTACTTTACCTAGGGCCAGCATGCTGTTGGCATTGGTTCGAACCACCCGAAACTGGCGCAGAGCCGCCTGGCGAAAACCGTCACCGCAAGTAAGAAAGACCACTGTAACCCGGCTGTCGGCTGCTATGGCTTTTTGGATAAAGCCGGCCGTCCCTATGCTTTCGTCATCGGGATGCGGCGCAAATACCAACACCTTGTCCTTATCGGTAAGCTCCAGGGAATCCTGCTCCAGCGGAAACACAAAATTCCCCTGCCAGGGTAAAAGCCAGTAATACACGCTTAGAACGACCAAGACCACTAAAAGAGCAAACATGGTTGTTTTGCCAAGTCGTCGCATACAGGGTCTCCTCTCGCGACACGTTCTGGTAAATATCTCTATAGCTTAGTCGAGAAAGTACCTAAATGTCACTGACCGCCACCCAGGTACGGGGACAATACGTATGCGAAGGGCCATGGCATAATTACTGTGCAAACAATCCGGTATAATATATTACCATGTTCAGCGGTTGAAACCAAGAAAAAAATTAGCGGGAGAGAACAGCAACTACTCTCCCGCCGAACAACGGTTCGCACCAATCAGTTCCAGTTAGCAATCAGAGCCGGTAGAGGTTTAACTCTAAAGCCCACTTAGCTGAACATCGGCGCAAACACCAATGCCACAATGGTCATGAGCTTAATAAGAATATTTATGGACGGTCCGGAGGTATCTTTGAAGGGGTCGCCCACAGTGTCGCCAACCACCGCCGCCGCATGGGCCGGCGTTCCTTTGCCGCCGAAATGGCCGCTTTCGATGTATTTCTTGGCATTATCCCAGGCTCCGCCTGAGTTAGCCATTTGAATAGCCATCAACACACCGGTGACTAAAGCCCCGGCCAGCAAACCGCCCAAGGCCTCTTTGCCCAATACAAATCCAACCAACAGTGGTGCCACCACTGCCATGAGACCGGGTACCAACATCTCGCGCAAAGCTGCCGCCGTGCTGATATCAACGCAACGGGCATAATCCGGTCGAGCCTCGCCTTCCATAATGCCAGGTATTTCTTGGAATTGACGCCGAACTTCTTCGATCATGTGAAAAGCAGCCCGGCCCACGGCCTGCATGGTCAGGGACGAAAACAGATACGGGAGCACGCCACCTACAAACAGCCCCACTGTTACCCGGGCATCTAAAATGCTAAGTCCGCTTCCCTCAAGTCCCACTGCAGTGGCATAAGCGGCAAACAAGCCCAGGGCAGTCAGTGCTGCCGACCCAATGGCAAATCCCTTACCGATAGCAGCAGTAGTGTTCCCCACCGAGTCTAAGGTGTCGGTGATCTCACGTACTTTCGGATCGAGTTCCGCCATTTCCGCAATGCCGCCGGCATTATCGGCAATGGGGCCATAAGCATCCACCGACACCGTCATCCCAGTGGTAGATAGCATCCCTACCCCGGCCAAAGCAATACCGTACAAGCCGGCAAAGTGGTTGGCCACATAGATGGCAGCTGCAATCATCACAATGGGCCAGCCGGTGCTGGCCATGCCCACGGCCAAACCGGATATGATGGTGGTTCCAGGGCCGGTCTGTGCAGCCTCGGCAATCCCTTGGGTCGGCTTGTAATCAGCCGAAGTATAGTACTCGGATACTAGACCGATACCGGTACCGGCAGCCAGTCCGGCTACCACCGCCAGGAATGGCCCGGTTTCACCGATTACTTGCTGGGTTAAGAAGTAGCTAGCAATAGCAACTAGAATCGCACTGCCAAAAGTGCCGTTGCGCAACGCACCTTGCACATTGGCTCCCTCACCGCCACGAACGAAAAAGGTGGCAATTACACTGGCCACAATACCAACAGCAGCCAACAGCAACGGCAACAACACGCCGTTAAAGCCATAGACGATGACGCCGATAGACATGGCCGCAATAATTGAGCCCACGTAAGACTCAAATAAGTCGGCACCCATACCAGCCACGTCACCCACGTTATCACCGACGTTGTCGGCGATAACCGCCGGATTGCGCGGGTCGTCTTCAGGAATACCAGCTTCCACCTTACCCACCAGGTCTGCCCCCACATCGGCGGCCTTGGTATAAATGCCGCCCCCAGCCCGGGCAAACAGAGCGATGGAACTGGCTCCCAGGCCGAACCCATTCACAATGTTCGGATCCTGATAAATTAAGTAAAAAACCCCCAGGCCCAACAATCCGAGCCCAACCACTGACATACCCATAACCGCACCGCCGGAAAAGGCAATGTCCAAGGCAGGACCCTGCCCTTGATGAGCTGCGTTAGCTGTGCGGACGTTAGCCCGGGTGGCTACGTTCATGCCGATGAAACCTGCCCCGATAGAACACAAGGCTCCGAAGATAAAGCAAATCGCCGTCTGGTAATCGATGGCAAAGGACAGAACGGCAAAAAGAGCTATAATGAAAACAACCAGAACCCGATACTCCCGCATGAGAAACGCCATGGCCCCTTCGTGAATGGCACCGGCTATTTCCTGCATTTTTTCTGTGCCAGGATCAGCCTTATTAACCCGACCGGCAAAATAAAAGGCAAAAATCAGCGCCAACAAGCCGGCCGCTGGGGCCAGAATTGTAAGAGATTCCATTCTTTCGGTTCGCCTCCTCAAAAAGTGGTGCCTGTAAAGCCAAAAGCACCTACCTCAGTGGTAAGTGCCCACTTAAGTTAAAAAATCGCCAGAAGCAGTGCTAACACCATAAACGCTGCCGCAATGTACCTAGTCCAAACAGCAAGCTTCTCATTTAGTCCTTTTTTCTTGCCTAGAAAAGTCTCCGCCCCGGCACCAATGGAAAGTCCGGCACTTTTGCCTGACTGCAACAAAACCAACACAATAAGGCCCAGGCAAGCAATAACAAAGAGGACCATGAGCACTGTATGCACTTCCCTCACCCCCACCATTCACTCTCAATTATTCCCCGTTGGCACCTTGTTAATTTTAGCATACCAAAGAGCAAATGGCAACGATTCGGCGCTTGGGCCAGAAACGTTGCCATTGATGTTGCGTAGCTATTCAGGGGTGGACC
>DURJ01000108.1 GCA_012837285.1 Bacillota bacterium | reverse complement strand
TGGACGAGCCGTCTTTAGGTTTGGCGCCGGTGTTGGTACAGGACATTTTCAATACCATTCGTCGCCTTAATGCCGACGGTATGACGATCCTGCTGATTGAGCAAAACGCCAAGGCGGCGCTTCAGCTAGCCGACTATGGCTATGTACTGGAGACGGGCAGCGTTGCTCTTTCCGGAACCGGCCCCGAACTGTTGGCAGACGATCGCGTGCGCCAGGTATATCTGGGCGAGAACTAGAACTAAACTACAGCATGCTGGCTTTGGGTAGAGGCAGGCCTATGTGCCTGCCTGTCTTGATTGATTTAGACCTCGCCCTTAACCTTTACAGTAAATTGGATCTATGTTAAAATTGTGATAGAAATAACAAGCTTGGGGGCTGGGCTATGCTGCGGGTGGCGGTTTGCGTCGGAAGCGCCTGCCATTTGAAAGGGTCAGGGGAAGTGATTAGAATTCTCCAAGATCTAATTGCTACCTATGGCTTGGAAGATCAGGTAAACCTAGAGGGATCCTTCTGTCAGGAGCACTGCACCGAAGGGGTAGTGATGCACATCGGCGATGAGCTAATAACCGGGGTACGACGTGACAGCGTCTTTCAATTGTTTCAAGACAAGATTCTAAGGAGATGTCAGCCTTGAGTGTAATCACTACTCGAGTGGCCGATTGTCGTGACTGCCACCGCTGCCTACGCTGTTGCCCGGTGAAAGCCATTTCGTTCAAGTCCGGTCAGGCCCATATTATCGATGAACGTTGCATTGCCTGCGGTAACTGCACATTGGTCTGTCCACAACAAGCGAAGGTGATTCACACTGATTTGCAGCGGGCTCGGGTTTTTTTGACTGAAGGTCGACAGGTAGCTCTGAGTGTGGCCCCGTCGTTCGCCGCTGCTTTCCCGCGGAAAGTGGTGGAATCCTTTGAGCCCATGGTTCGGACTTTGGGCTTTACCTGGGTAGAGGAAACTGCTGTTGGGGCCCAGGTGGTGGCCCGGAAGTACAAGGATCTTCTGCTGGGTCGGGAGGAGCCGCTGATCTCGGCTTGTTGTTCGGCGGCGGTGAATCTAATCGAGAAGCATTATCCGGACTTGATACCCTATCTGGCTCCTTGCCTTTCTCCCATGGCTACCCACGGGCTCCTACTTAAGAAACGGTATGGCCCTGACATTAAGGTGGTCTTTGTGGGGCCGTGTACGGCCAAAATTGACGAGGCCAGGCGGCCCGAAGTTGCCGGCATTATAGACGCAGTGATCACTTTTCCGGAGCTGCAGAAATGGTTCGAAGAAGCGAAGCTGGAGCCCATGGGAAAGAAGAATGGGAGCTCGGGCGGTGACGGTTTGCCGGCGCGCTCTTTCCCGGTGGAAGGTGGCGTACTGCAGGCAGCCGGTATAAGTGGGGATTTAACCAGTCGTGTTTTGACAGTAAGCGGTTTAGAGGAATGCTTGGCTACTTTCCGGGATCTAGCGGCCGGACGTATCAAGCCCCGGTTTGTGGAGGCCATGGTATGTACCGGCGGTTGTGTCGGCGGCGCGGGTATGCCCCAAGGAGTAAGCGCGGCGGCGAATCGGCTGAAAGTGGCTGCATACTGTAGTTGGGCTAACAAGAACAAGACTGCCTGGCAAGTACCGGAGGGGACATGGGAGAATCTGCAACTGACGCGCAGTTACCATGATCTACGTCAGCGGTTACCTGAACCTACACCGGAGGACATCGCAGCTATTTTGGCTCGTATCGGCAAGACTCGGCCGGCGGACGAGGCTAATTGCGGTGGTTGTGGTTACAACTCTTGTCGGGAAAAAGCTCACGCTGTGTATCAAGGATGGGCCGAAGAGGAAATGTGCATACCGTACATGAAATCAAAGCTCTCTTCTTTAGCCGTGGCCATTGTCAATTCTACCTCCAGTGCGGTCATTGTCACTGACTCAAAGTTCATTGTGCAGGAGTTTAACCCGCGAGCCCTGGGTCTATTTGCCGTAGACGGTAACGTGGTATCAGGTCGACCACTCAACAATTTCTTTGATCCAGTTAATTTTGCTGTTGCTTGGGACGAGCAAGAGAGTATTGTGGATAAACGGGTGGAGTACCCGGAGCGAGATCTGGTTACTTTGCAGACTATCCTTCCCATCAAAGACTACGGTTTGATTGTGGGTATTATTAATGACATTTCTAACCAGGAAAAAGCCAAGGAAGAAGCCCAAGAGATGAAGCAGGAGGCTTTGGTGCGGGCAGAACAGGTTATTACCAGGCAAATGAAAGTAGCACAGGAGATAGCAAGCCTTATGGGCGAGACCACCGCTGAGACCAAGGCTATTTTATGGCAGTTAATTGAGCTGGCTCGGGGCAAGGAGGACAAAGGTAATGCGGTTGGTAGCTGAGGTGGTACACGGCAGCTTACCTAAAGCAGGCGAGGAACTCTGCGGCGACAAGGTGGAAGTGATAAGGACTTCGGAACGAACCACGGTGGTGTTATCGGATGGCTTAGGGAGCGGGGTTAAGGCTAACATACTTGCCACTTTGACCACTAAGATTGCTGCGGGGCTGTTAGAACGCAAGGTACCGTTAGAAGAAGTCATCAGCACCATTGCCCAGACCTTGCCTATTTGCCATGAGCGCCTGATAGCATACTCTACGTTAGCGGTAGTACAGGTGAAAGCATGTGGTTTGGCCCATGCGGTGCTGCTCGATAGTCCGTCCTTGTTCTTATGGCGCCGGGGCAAAGTGGTGCCATTTCCTACGCAACACCGGGTCGTGGCCGGGCGTGATGTAGAAGAGGGCGAACTGGAGCTTATGAACGATGACTTTCTCCTTTTGGTCAGCGATGGCGTGCTCCACGCCGGTATCGGCGGCTTGTTGCCACTAGGGTTGGGAGAAGAAGGTGTGAAGAGGTATCTAAAAGAGCTATTGGCCGAGAAGCTTAGCCCCCAACTAGTAGTACAGCGGCTTCTTGACTTATGTGCCGCCTACTACACCATGAACCCAGGTGATGACACAACGGTTGTGGCCATAAATATTCGATTGCCCCGGCAACTGGTTATGCTTACTGGGCCGCCGCGTTCACCGGAACTTGATCCTGTGGCCGTGGGCAAACTCTTAGAATACCAAGGTAAAAAGGTGGTCTGTGGCGGCACCACGGCCCAGATCGTAGCCCGTGAGCTGGGGCGGAAACTTACGGTGGAGCTAACATACGATGATCCGGACATCCCTCCTTGTGGGTTTATTGAGGGTATTGACGTAGTTACCGAGGGGATGCTTACTTTGAACCGGGCCCAAAACTATTTAGTGCAACGCAAGATTCCGAACCGGTCCGATGGTGCCAGCCGCGTAGCTCAACTACTGTCGGAGGCTGACGAGATAAAGATTGTTACAGGTTTGCGCATAAATCCTGCCCATCAAAATCCTGATTTACCCCAGGGACTTAATTTGCGCGCCGGTACAGTAAAGCAGTTGGCTGCTATACTTAGGGATCAAGGTAAAGTTGTGGATGTGGAATGGCTGTAAGCAGTGTAAGTCGGTGGAAGCACTTTACAAACCTCATTCCTAATGGTATTATAATGGCTAACAATTGTGACAGGAACAACGAAGTTCGGGGTTAAGTAGCTGACAACAGTGCAAGGTAACATTGCTGTCGGTTATTATCAACTGAGTTTCGGGCAAAGACAATCAAGGGGGCTGACGCAATGCAGGATACCAAGGAAAATCACGTTCCTATGGTTGTAATTAAGCGTTTACCCAAGTATTACCGGTACCTGGGCGAACTGGTAGAGCGGAAGGTGGAAAGGGTATCGTCTCAGACCCTGGCCGACATGATGGGAATCTCTGCTTCTCAATTACGGCAGGATCTGAATCATTTCGGAGAATTTGGACAGCAAGGGTACGGATACCGGGTTGAAGGATTATACCAGGAGATCGGGCGTATTATTGGCTTAGAACAGGAATATAACATGGTTATTGTCGGTGCCGGAAACTTAGGGCAAGCCTTAGCCAATTATCCGAATTTCGGTAAGCGTGGTTTTATTCTCCGCGGCGTGTTCGATATTAACCCTAAACTGGTTGGGTTACGACTGCGCGATAACGAAATTATGGATATTGATAAACTGGAATCCTTTATTAAGAGTGAGAACATCGATATCGGAATTATTGCCGTGCCTAAGGAGGCGGCCCAAGGAGTGGCTGACTCCATGGTAGAGGCGGGGATTAAGGCGATTTGGAATTTTGCTCCAGTGGACATCAAAGTTCCGCCAGAAGTGTTTCTGGAAAACGAACACCTAGCCGATCGGCTGATGGTGATTTCCTTTCGTCTTAAAGCCTTGGGTTATGAAGAGGATTGATAGTCGAGCTGGTGATTGGGCGTAACATGGTGGTTAAGGATTTCTTCTGAAGCGAACACAGGCCTTGGCGCAGCAGCTGCTGCCGGGCCTTTTTGTATAAGTTGGGGATAATAACAATGAAGGAGGTTTAGAGCCGATGGATAAATTCTGGCTTGAAGAAGGACTTACTTTTGATGATGTGCTACTGGAACCGGCTCATTCCGAGATCTTGCCCCGTGAGGTACAGCTAGACACGGTGTTTACCCGTAACATTCGCTTAAACATTCCTTTGGTAAGTTCGGCCATGGATACTGTTACCGAAGCGCGTTTAGCTATTGCCCTGGCCCGCGAAGGCGGCATCGGTGTTATTCATAAGAATATGTCTATCAGCCGGCAGGCGGAAGAAGTGGATAAGGTAAAACGCTCGGAAAGCGGTGTTATTGTGGATCCCATTTTTCTGTCGCCAGAGCACCGGGTGCTAGCGGCGGTGGAAATAATGGAGCGCTATCATATTTCCGGAGTGCCAATTATCGACCCCGAAGGTCATCTGGTGGGTATCATCACCAACCGTGACCTGCGGTTTGAAGAAGATTACAGCCGGCCCATCACCGACGTGATGACTAAGGAGAATCTCATTACGGCACCGGTGGGAACTAACTTAGAACGGGCCAAAGAAATTTTGAAACAGCATAAAATCGAGAAACTACCTTTGGTGGATGAGGAATATCGGCTGCGGGGGCTCATCACCATCAAGGATATTGAAAAGGCCCGGCAATATCCCACGGCCGCCAAGGACGACATGGGACGGCTGCGGGTGGGAGCAGCGCTAGGGGTAGGTGCAGATTCTTTGGAACGGGCCACGGCTTTAGCGCAAGCCGGCGTTGACGTCCTGGTGGTGGATACAGCCCACGGCCATCACCAAGGTGTACTGGACATGGTAAGCCGCCTCAAAGCCGAGTTTTCCGGAATCGATATTGTGGCTGGTAACGTGGCTACCACAGCCGGTACCGCTGATTTGATTGCAGCCGGAGCCGATGCTGTTAAGGTTGGTGTGGGGCCAGGATCTATTTGCACCACCAGAGTGGTAGCGGGGATTGGAGTACCGCAGATTACAGCTATTTTCAATGCTCGCAAAGCAGCCGAAAAGCACGATATTCCCATTATTGCTGACGGGGGCATCAAGTTTTCCGGTGACATTGTGAAAGCCCTGGCAGCCGGCGCTGCTTCGGTAATGATCGGCAACTTGTTTGCCGGTACCGAGGAGAGCCCTGGCGAAACCATTATCTTCCAGGGGAGGAGCTACAAAGTATACCGTGGCATGGGCTCACTGGGGGCCATGAAAGAAGGAAGTTCGGATAGATATTTTCAGGAAAATGTGGAAAAACTAGTACCGGAAGGCATCGAAGGCCGGATTCCTTATAAAGGGCCCCTGGCCGACACGGTTTTCCAACTGGTGGGAGGGCTGCGGGCCGGGATGGGTTATGCCGGAACAGCAACACTGAAGCAATTACGCCAAGAGGCACGCTTTATCCGGATTACTGCGGCCGGATTGCGGGAAAGCCACCCCCATGATGTGGCCATAACCAAAGAAGCGCCGAACTACAGTGTGGATCGTTTATAAAACGGCACCGGGACAGGAGTGGATAAATTTCCCGGCTGAAAATCCCCTGTCCCAGGAGGAAATCTTGCTGCCAGGTCGAATATACTAATTACACAGTGAAGCGAGGTCCGAAAACGCTCGAGGGGTGAAGACCCATGCTTCGGTTACCTCAAAGAATTGTAGGTACTTATAAGCCAACACAGTTGGCCCATGTCGGGGGTATTTTGCCGATGGGCCGCACTGTGTTGGCTTTCTTGTTTTCACCCCCAAGACGGTTATTCCGGTGCCGGTAGCACCGGTTGCTCCGTAAAATATAAGGAGGTGCTGCATGGTGAAGTGCACCGTTATTGAGACCAGCGGTCTGAGGCAGGGGATTTGCGATCTGTGCGATCATCATTGCGAACGCGATTTGGAGGGCATGGGGCGTAAGTTTCCGTGCACGGACCAGTCTGGCGGTTGTACTTTTTACCAGCGGGCCTACTACATCAAGCCGCTTGAACCTAACCCGAGATGGGTTAGTGATACCCAAAGCGCCGGTTAGAGCAGCTACAACCATGAAGGAGCATTGGCGAGCCTTACGGTAACAACCGGCAGGTTCGCTCTTTTCTTTGGCTCTGCTGGTTGTTCATTGTTCTGCGGCTATGCTATACTAAGACCAAATTCTGCAAGTTGGTTCTTCAGAGGGAGGTTGCGGCAGTGAAAATTGAGATTGTGGCTGACTATGAAGCTCTTAGCAAGCGGGCGGCGGCAATTGTCCTCGACAGGGTGACTCAGCGGCCGGAGACAGTCCTGGCTTTACCCACCGGCAACACGCCGATCGGGATGTACAAACAGATGGTACAGGCCTACCGGGAAGGCAGAGCTGACTTTGGTCAGGTGTGGGCCTTTGCTTTGGATGAGTATGCCGAAGTTCCAGCCGAGGACCGGCATAGCTTTAGCTCTTTCTTGCGGCACCACTTCATCGATCCGGTGGGGCTAGCGGCCCGCTTCGATCACCTGCGCGGTGAAGCGTCGGATCTTGAGGCTGAATGCAAGCGCTATGAGCTATCTATTGCTGCTCGGGGTGGGCTGGATCTGGCTGTGCTAGGGTTGGGGGTAAACGGCCACATTGCTTTTAACGAGCCGCCGACCCCGTTTGATAGTCGCACCCACGTGGTGGACTTGGCTGGCAGTACTCGCGAAGCTAACGCCAGCTATTTTCCGGACGGCTTTCCCATTCCTAACCGGGGAGTGACAATGGGCATCGGCACGATCTTGGAGGCGCAAGAGATCTTGGTAATTGCCAGCGGCAGCAGCAAAGCGCCGATTGTGGCTCGCATTGTTACCGCCGAACCTACTGTCGACATCCCGGCCTCGGCCCTTAAAGGCCACCCTCATGTAATGTTACTTCTGGACGAGGAAGCAGCTACAGGGTGGAAAGATTAAGGGAAAGAGAATACAACTCCTGCCGGGTTGGTGACAATAAACTCGGCAGGAGATTTTTTGTCAAAAGTTACTAATATCCCTCTTCACAAATACGAATTGATGTTGTATAATAAAAACTAGAAAGGTCAAAGATAGTCAAAGGTGATGACAATGTGGTCTTTAGCTGACGAAATGGAGAACTGGATCAAGGTGATGCTGGAGGAGGCTGAAGAGAGGTTCATCGAGATTAGGCGCAGTGAACTGGCTCGTTATTTTTCTTGTGTGCCGTCGCAGGTTACTTATGTATTGTCAACCCGGTTCGTACCGGACCGTGGGTACCGGGTGATTAGCCGCAGAGGCGCCGGCGGTTATATTCGTATTGAAAGGCTGTCTGAAGCCGATCTGTTGAATCGTTTGGCAGAACAAATCGAAGGCATGGTTTCGGCTGAAGACGCGGCTGAGATTATAGGCAACTTGTATCAAGCGGGACTACTGAGTAAAGACGCAGCGCAGTATATAATATTGTTGCTGTCAGATGAAGCTGTCAGTCTGCCGCCGGCAGTGGCCGAACGGGTCCGGGCCCGCATGTTGCTTACTTTGATTGCTAATATCTAGAGGCCTAATATACGGAGGCGAGTGAAATGTTGTGTGATTGCTGTAAGAAAAACCCAGCCACGGTATATGTGCGCCGTACAGTAAACGGAGTTACCACCGAAGCCCACTTGTGTGAGCAATGTGCCCAGGAGCGGGGCGAATGGAATGTGGTGGTTGGTCCGGCTCTCAGTTTTCCCGACTTTTCCCTGGGGAATCTTTTTGCCAGCCTGCTGGAGCAACACCCTAGCTTTGCCACTAGGCCGGTGAGCGGTACTGCCCCCCGGTGTCCAGGTTGCGGTTTGACTTACGCTGATTTTCGTGATCAAGGTCGTTTGGGTTGTGCGCATTGCTACACCACTTTTCGTGAACCGCTGACCCCCCTTGTCCGCCGGCTACAGGGCGACGTACGCCATGTGGGTAAGGTGCCGCGTCGTCACGATGGAATAGCCAGGCAACGTCATAACTTAGAGACCTTAAAGCGGCAGCTTAAGGAGGCTGTGGCGAAAGAAGCGTTTGAACAGGCGGCTACACTGAGAGACCAGATCAAAGTAGTTGAAGATGAGCTGAAGGGAGGACAGTAAGATGGTGGATCCGGAACAGGTTGTTACTCAGGCCAACTCGGCTTGGCTGCAGCAGGGTCCTGACAGCGATGTAGTGATTTCGACCCGGATTCGCTTGGCCAGAAACCTGGCCGATCTGCCCTTCCCGTCCCGTGCCAGCAGTGAAGAACTGAGCCAGGCTCTGTCTCGTTTGCAGAAGGCCAGTGAGCATTTGCCGGAAGCTAAGCGCTACCGACTGTTCGAGATGGGACGCTTATCGCCGCTGGAGCAACAAGTACTGATTGAGAAGCACCTGGTAAGTCCCGAACATGTGCAGGACCCTAAGGGGCGGGCCTTAGTGCTGCGCGATGACGAAGCGGTTAGCATTATGATTAACGAAGAGGATCATGAGCGGCTGCAGGTGCTGCTTCCTGGACTAAATCTGGATCGGGCCTGGGATCTGGCTAACAGACTGGACGATTCGCTGGAACAGCAGCTTGAATATGCTTTTGATGACAACTTTGGGTTTCTAACTTGTTGTCCTACTAATTTAGGCTCTGGCCTGAGGGCATCGGTGATGCTTCATTTACCGGCTTTGGTGCTACTTAAGCAGGCCAGCCAAGTGTTTGGTACTCTGGCCCAGTTTGGCCTGGTGATACGAGGGCTTTATGGCGAAGGGACTCAGGCCTTGGGGAATTTCTTTCAGATTTCGAACCAATTGACTTTGAATCACTCGGAGGAAGATCTGATCCATAATCTCCAGGCTCTTACCAGGCAGGTTATCGAACAAGAGCGCACTGCCAGGAGCCGTCTCTATGAGGAACTGGGGGATCGTTTGCTGGACATGGTTTGGCGGGCTTATGGAGTCTTAACTCACGCTCGGTTGCTCACCGGTGATGAGACTATGCATCTTCTCTCCGACGTGCGCTTAGGGGTAAACTTGAATTTGCTACCGCCGATTGACCTGGCCAAGTTAAACCGGCTGCTGGTGATTACCCGGCCGGGGTTTATTCAGCGCGTGGCGGGCGAATCACTACAGCCGGCCGAACGAGACCTCAAACGTGCGGCTTTAGTGCGAGAACAACTGTTAACCAAGCATAATGACTAGATACTACCAGGAGGTGGAAATAATGTTTGCACGCTTTACTCAAAGGGCTCAACAGGTAATCATTTTGGCCCAAGAAGAAGCCAGACGCTTGAACTATCCTTATGTGGGAACCGAGCATTTGTTGCTGGGGCTAATTCGTGAAGGCAGCGGTGTGGCTGCCCAGGCTCTTAATAATCTGGGAATAGAATTGGATCAAGTGCGAACAGAAGTAGAGAAGATCATCGGACCCGGCACCGGCACCCCCACCACCGGTGAGGTTACTCTCACGCCGCGGGCTAAGCGGGTGATCGAGCTGGCCTTGGCTGAAGGGCACGGTATGGGAGTCAATTATATTGGAACCGAGCATTTACTACTGGGGCTAATTCGCGAAGGCGAGGGAGTGGCAGCCCGGGTGCTGGAAAACTTAGGGGCTGATCTGGACAAGGTGCGGGCCGAAGTATTGAAGCTGTTAGGTGCGACCGGACCTCGTGATGCGAAGCGCGCCCGGGGGCGTGCGGCCGGGGGTCGGTCATCTACGCCTACGCTGGATGCTCTAGGTCGTGATCTCACTGTCTTGGCCCGTGAGGGCAAGCTGGATCCGGTTATTGGCCGGATCAAGGAGATCGAGCGGGTGATTCAGATTCTGTCCCGCCGGACAAAGAACAACCCGGCCATCATTGGGGAGCCGGGCGTGGGGAAAACAGCTATTGTTGAAGGTTTAGCCCAGCAGATTGTGGAGGGCAAAGTACCTGAACTACTGAAAGACAAGCGCGTGATCATCTTGGATCTGGCTGGAGTAGTGGCAGGGACTAAGTACCGCGGTGAGTTTGAGGAGAGGTTAAAGCGGGTAGTGGATGAGGTGCGGCAGGCCGGTAATGTGATCTTGTTTATCGACGAATTGCATACAGTGGTTGGTGCCGGAGCAGCGGAAGGAGCCATTGATGCCAGTAACATTCTAAAACCGGCTTTAGCCCGAGGCGAACTGCAATGTGTAGGAGCTACGACGCTAAACGAGTATCGCAAGTATATTGAAAAAGATGCCGCCTTGGAACGCCGCTTTCAACCTATTATGGTGGGCGAGCCTACACCGGACGAAACCTTTGAGATATTGCAAGGTCTGCGCGACCGCTACGAAGCTCACCATCGGGTGAAATACACCGACGAGGCCCTGCAGGCTGCAGTAAGATTGTCCAACAGATACATCACAGAACGGTTCTTGCCGGACAAGGCCATCGACCTGATCGACGAGGCCGGGTCACGGGTGCGCCTAGCCACCTTTGCCGCTCCACCCGATGTTAAAGAGCTAGAGGATCAGGTGGAAGAGGCGCGCAAAGAGAAAGAAGCAGCGGTGGCGGCCCAAGAATTTGAGAAGGCGGCTCGGCTTAGGGATAAGGAACGGGATTTGCGCCAGAAGCTGGACGACAGTCGCCAGGAATGGTTGGATGATAAAGACAAATCCGGCGTACAGGTGACAGCTAACGATATCGCTCACGTGGTGGCGGATTGGACCGGTATCCCGGTACAACGACTGGCCGAAGAGGAATCGGAGCGGCTGCTTAAGCTGGAACAGACGCTGCATGCCCGAGTGATTGGGCAGGAAGAAGCGGTGGAAGCAGTGGCCCAAGCTGTTCGCCGGGCCAGGGCCGGGCTAAAAGATCCTAAACGGCCCATTGGTTCATTCATTTTCCTTGGCCCTACCGGTGTGGGCAAGACTGAGCTGGCCCGGGCGCTGGCCGAAGCCATGTTCGGCGAAGACGAGGCCATGATCCGGCTTGACATGTCGGAGTATATGGAACGTCATACTGTTTCTCGGCTGATCGGTGCACCTCCGGGTTATGTGGGGTACGAAGAGGCAGGTCAGCTAACCGAAGCTGTAAGGCGGCGTCCGTACTCGGTGGTGCTGTTTGATGAAGTTGAAAAAGCCCATCCGGAAGTCTTTAATGTGTTGCTGCAAGTTTTGGAAGACGGACGTCTTACCGACGGCCAGGGTCGAACGGTAGATTTTCGTAATACGGTAGTAATCATGACTTCGAACGTCGGAGCAGAACTGCTGCGCCGCGAGCCTACGGTGGGCTTTCGCACCGGTGCAGGTAGCGAATATGAGGACATGAAAAGCAGAGTCTTAGATGAGCTCAAACGTACCTTCCGGCCCGAATTCTTAAACCGTATCGATGAGACCATTGTCTTCCATGCTCTGAGCCAAGAGCATCTGCGCTCCATTGTGGACATCATGCTGAAAGAAGTGTACGCGCGGCTGCAGGAACACGGGCTGACGCTTGAAGTGAGTGTGGCAGCTAAGGATGTACTGACGAAAGAAGGGTTTGATCCTACTTTCGGTGCTCGTCCCCTGCGGCGAGCCATCACCCGCCTGGTGGAGAACCCGTTGTCGGAGGAAATGTTGGCTGGGCGTTTCCAGGCTGGGGATACAGTTCGAGTGGAGGCTGAAGACGGTAAGTTGGTGTTTAGCAAGCCGGAAGGGAAGGCAACTGACTCGGAGGAGTAAACTGGCAACCTATAATAGCTGAACATCTGGGCCGGTCTCTGTGCCGGCCCTTTGGCTTGCGAGGTTGCCGGGTTCATCCTCACGCTCCGCAGCGCCCTTTAGAACGACCGAGCTTGACTCGCTCGGGGGCTCCGGACAACTCGCCTTCGGCTCCACTGGCTCACCCTACAAGGTGGGAGACAACCGCTCCGCCCTGTCCTCGCTCGTCTGCGCTCTTTTAAATTAGGGCCAAGCTTCGCTTCGGGGATGCTCCTGCAACCACGGCTCTGTAGGGGCCAGGATCTGTCCCGACCCGCTGGAATTTCTGTACCTATTGGGCTAAGATAAAGGAAGATCAAAGTAAAAAGGGGAGAGGCAGAGTGGCACGGGACAAGGTGACCTACCGCTGTCAGGAATGTGGTTATGCCGCTCACCGGTGGCTGGGGCGGTGCCCCGACTGTGGGGCTTGGAACAGCTTGGTAAAAGAGATGCAGGCAGCTCAGGCCCCCCGGCGACCGGCACCTGTTTCTACCGTCCGGCCTGAGTCTATTACAGCTATCACCGGTGAGGATATTGAGCGTGTCGCTACCGGTTCGGCAGAACTTAACCGGGTGTTGGGCGGCGGGATTGTCCCGGCCTCTTTGGTTTTGGTGGGTGGCGATCCCGGTATCGGCAAATCCACCTTACTGTTGTCCCTGGCTGCTTCTTTGGCTCGGAAATTAGGTACGGTGCTCTATGTGTCAGGGGAAGAGTCGGCGCGTCAAATTCGGCTGCGGGCCGAACGGCTCGGGGCGGTAACAGAACGTCTGCTGCTATTTCCGGAAACAGATCTGGAGCGGGTAGAGGAAGCTGTTCGGGAAGTGGGTCCGGTGCTGCTGGTGATTGATTCTATTCAAACCATGTCCCTGTCGGCCAGCCCGTCGCCACCGGGAAGCATAGCTCAAATCAGGGAGTGCACGGCTGCACTTCTTAATCTGGCCAAGGGACACGGGGTCACTACCTTTATTGCCGGTCATGTAACCAAACAGGGGGCTTTGGCCGGGCCGCGCCTGCTAGAGCACATGGTGGATACGGTGCTCTACTTCGAAGGTGAAGGTAAGAGCGCCTATCGAATCCTCAGAGCGGTAAAAAACCGTTTCGGTTCTACTAATGAAATCGCCGTCTTCACCATGGAGCAAGACGGATTAAAAGAGGTGACCAATCCGTCTCAGTTGTTTTTGAGTGATCGGACCGAACCGGTGCCGGGAGCTATGGTGGTGGCTACCACTCAGGGAACACGTCCATTGCTGGTGGAAGTGCAGGCACTGGTAAGTCCGGCCGGCGGTGGACCGCCACGGCGGGTAGGCCGCGGGGTAGATCTGAACAGACTGCTTACTCTCTTAGCCGTACTGGAGAAACGGGCCGGACTGACGCTGGCACCATTTGATGTCTATGTTAATGTGGCCGGAGGTGTTCGGTTAGAGGATCCGGCAGCGGATTTGGGCCTGGCTCTGGCCATTGCCTCCAGCTTCCGTAATCGGCCTTGTCTTAACGCCTGCGCAGCTGCCGGAGAAATCGGGCTTACCGGAGAGGTGCTGAGCGCTTCTCATTTAAGAGCCCGACTAAAGGAGAGCCGGTCGCTGGGTTTTCACCAGATATTGGTGCCGCAAAGGCAAGCAAAAAGCGTGCCAGCAGACGAAAAATCCGGTATACTGGGAGTAGAAAACGTGTCCCAGGCTCTTAATGTGGCCTTTGCCTAACTGCATTGTTAAAGCTGGTTGTGGACTGCAATCTGGGACTGGGTTGGAAAAGAGGGTGGATCATGCGGCAGATAGGTGTAGTGGTAGAAACCTGCGGGGAAAAAGTTAAAGTAAGAGTGGGCCGAGCTACTGCCTGTAACCATTGTGGCCAGTGTTCGGCAGCAGAGCGGCGGGTACGAAGCTTGTTGGAGCCGCCAAAGGAGATTTTGGTGGAGGCTTTCAATCAGGCCCAGGCAGCGGTGGGCCAGACAGTGGAACTGTCAATGCCCAATTCTACCGTCCTGGTGGCAGCGGTGTGGGCCTATCTGATTCCTTGGCTGGCTTTCTTAAGCGGTGCTTTTCTGGGGCATTGGTTAGGACCTAGCCTGGGTATCGGTCAACAAGGAGGCAGCATAATCTTGTCTGTTGTCTTTCTCGCCGGCGGATATGGGCTCTTACGGTGGAAGAACAAGCGCCTGGAGGGAGACCGTCGTTTTCTAGCCCAGGTGGAGCGGGTTCTCTAGCCGACTATGGGCTCGAACTTAAGACCATGGAACGGATTGGCGTTCCGTGGTCTTTCTTGTTGTGCCCGCTCTCTCGTGCTTCTAATGTTCGTCCTGCTCCGGAGAAGAGCGGCATATATATTAATTAGTTGACAAGGGGGTAGAGGCTATGCGCCGATGGCAACAACTGTGGCCCAGGGACAACGCCAACAATAAAAGCCGGGGAGTATCCAGGCTGCGCAAGGTTGTGCTGGTGGGAAACCCTAACGTGGGCAAGAGCGTGGTCTTTAACCGTTTGACCGGATTATATGTGACCGTATCTAACTATCCCGGCACCACAGTGGAAGTGGCCAGGGGGCGCGGGACCTTTGGGGGAATGGCTATGGAAGTGGTAGATACCCCGGGTATGTATTCCCTGTTACCTATTACAGCCGAGGAACAAGTGGCCCGCCGCCTACTGCTGGAGGAGCTGCCCGATGCCGTGATCCACGTCGCCGATGCATGCAATCTGGAGCGTATGCTGCCGCTCACCTTGCAGCTTCTAGAGGCCGGAATGCCGCTGATCTTGTTGGCGAACATGATGGACGAAGCCCGCCGCCGGGGCTTAGAAGTTAGATGTGATCTGCTTAGTCAGCGCCTCCAGATACCGGTGGTACCGGCAGCGGCCATCTTGAATGAGGGCCTGGCCAGGTTAAGAAAGAAGGTGGCAGAACTTGTCCGCAAAGTTGCCTGAAATACCGTACCCGGAGTGGTTGGCTCAAGGAGTAGGCCACATTACCGGTCTCATGAGGGGTTACTACGGCCTATCACGACAATCTATTGCTTTGTTAGTCTTAATGGGCGATGAGAATATTGCAGCACTGGTGCGAAAGCAGGAAGGCCCAAACAGGTGGAACTTGATCAGCGCCGCCGCAGAGAAAATGCAGTGTCTTAGTTCGGAACCCCTAAACTACATAGTGGCTGTGAGCCGGCAGAAGGCCGCCGGTACCCTGATGGAAAACGTCGTTTACACTGCAAAATCCCGGCCTGAGACCTGGCTGGATATTCTCGGCCGCTTAACCATGCAGCCGCCGGTAGGCATACCGGTGCTGGTCCTGGTAATGTACCTGGCCCTTTATCGTTTTGTGGGTGTCTTCGGAGCCGGCATCTTAGTAGACTATATCGAAGGTATCATCTTTCAGAGTTACTTGAATCCGTGGTTTAATGCGGTGGTGGAGCAGCTTATTCCTTGGCCCCTAATTCAAGACCTGTTGGTTCATGACTACGGGATCATCACCTTAGGACTGCGCTATGCGGTAGCGATAATATTTCCCATTGTCGGCTGTTTTTTTCTCATGTTTTCCTTAATTGAAGACAGCGGTTATCTGCCGCGAATGGCATTGTTAGTGGACCGGCTGTTTAAGTGTCTTGGGCTGTCCGGCCGGGCGGTAATTCCCCTCACCTTAGGACTGGGCTGCGCCACTATGGGCACTCTAGTAACGCGGACCCTGGAGACTACCAGAGAGCGCGTTATTGCCACCTTGCTGCTAGCACTGGCGGTGCCTTGTTCGGCTCAACTGGGAGTGATTCTGTCGTTGCTGTCTGGACAACGTACCGCCTTGGTCATTTGGGCCGGGTTTGTACTCTTGGTGTTTATTACGGTAGGCTGCCTGATGGCGCAAGTATTGCCCGGTGAGGGGCCGGTTTTTTATCTAGAGGTGCCTCCGCTGCGAGTACCTCAATTGGGTAACGTACTCACCAAGACCTTCACCCGTATGCAGTGGTATTTCTACGAGGTGGTGCCGTTGTTTGTGCTGGCCAGTGTTGTGATCTGGCTCGGAACCAGCACGGGCTTTTTTTACCACGCCGTATCGGGCTTGGGCCGGTTGGCGACCTGTCTCGGACTGCCGGTTGAGACCGGGGCCGTTTTTCTATTTGGGTTTTTTCGCCGGGACTACGGGGCGGCCGGGTTGTACGATCTGGTGGCTCAAGGGTTGCTCAGTACCAGGCAGTTGGTGGTGACGGCAGTTACGTTGACTTTGTTTGTCCCGTGTGTGGCCCAGTTTGCCGTCATGGTGAAAGAACGCGGCTTGGCGGTGGCGTTAGGCATGGCTGTGTTCGTGGTTTTGCTTGCTTTCACCGCTGGGTGGGCTTTAAACGTAATCCTGACGTTGTTAAGGCTAGCATAACAAGGCTGAAACAGAAAGCAGGGGAGGGTTAACAAGTATTGAGCCGCCGACAGCAGCACAGATGGGGCCGACTAAGAAGCGAACAACCGGTGGGTAAAGTTCGGACGGCAGCAGATCTGAAACCCGGTGACAAGGCTGTGGTTAAAACTCTAAATACCGTCATGTCGCGGCAACACTTAAACAAACTCATGGCCTTGGGCCTACTGCCGGGAACAAAACTGGTCTTATTACAGCGTTCTCCCAGCCTGGTACTAAAAGTGGGTGAGACGATACTGGCAGTGGACGAAACCATAGGCCGGTTGGTGGAAGTGGAGCCGGAGAACTAGTCTGCCAGCAGGATTTTTGTCATTGATCTCGAATACAATAGCCTATTATGGTATTGTCTGGGCTGGGGCGAGAAAGGCGGCTGACTCGGGTACAAAAAAAGCCTGGGGTGTAAGCCCCAGGCTTGTTAGCCATATTAACTTAAAGTAAAAGGCCCGAGCGAATATAGCTTTTTCTGCTCTTGTACCAGTACATCATACAAGCTGATGTCCAGCAGATTGCATAATCCGGCTAAGTAAAACAGAAGAGAGCCGATTTCCTCCTCTATTTGCTCACGGCATTGAGCGCACAAGGCGCCTTCTAAATGGGTGGATAAGAAACGATCTGCCTCACACAAAGTAGCTTCAGCCGGAATACGTTGCCTATGCCCTTCAATCTTAATGCAACCACAGCAGGTTACACTCTTGGCCACGGCCCGGTTAGTCCTGGCGCTAGCTTCCTGTAGCTTTGACAACACGTCCAAGATACTGCGGTGCCGCAAGAGGCATTTTTCCACGGAGTCCTGAAATTCCGCGCAGATGAGATCCTTCATATCTGAGGCCCCACCCCCCTAGGTCCCATTATATCTTTGGCTTGCCCATGTGTCAACGCAGGTTTTGTGCCAAAGAGGAAAACGGCATTTGCGAGGGTTTTGCCGCTCATTGACACCCTTTAGGTCCTGTGATATAATCAAAATCTTGACATGCCTGCTTCCCTGTGCTACCATTTAATTGTATTGTAAAGTGGGAGGCGGATCTATGTTCAATGTGGGTGACAAAGTGGTCTACCCCATGCATGGGGCTGGGGTGATCGAAGCCATTGAAGAGCGAGAATTCTTAGGTGAGAAACGTCGGTATTACATTATGCGGATGCCGATCGGCGACATGAGAGTGATGGTACCGACCGATGCTACGGAAGAAGTTGGGCTGAGGCAGGTGATGTCGCGGGAAGACGTGGAGCAAGTGTTGGCCATATTGCGTAGCCAAAGCACCAAAATGTCCAACAACTGGAACCGTCGTTACCGGGCCAATATGGAGAAAATCAAGAGCGGCAACGCTTTCGAGGTAGCTGGAGTGGTGCGGAATTTGATCCAGCGGGATAAAGAAAAAGGTCTTTCCAGCGGTGAAAAGAAAATGCTTGACAGTGCCCGGCAGATTTTGGTAAGTGAGCTCGTGCTGGCTCAAGATATCGGCGAGGAGGAGGCGGAAGATCTTGTGGATCGGTTAGCCGCTATCTAGCCCGGTGGTCAGGAAGCCTCTGACCGCCTTTTGTTTTAGTAGCGTCGGTTCTCAGGCAGCGTAAGCTTATTTGTTTATTAACTTTCATAATCGATTATACTATGAAATGGGTCGGGAAAAAAGGAGATAACGTTGCCAGGAGCTGGCCAGTACGTTATACTGTAATAGCTGGAAGGGAGGTGGACTGTGATGATGAGGAAGCTTATGCAGATTTTTATTGCCCTGCTAGGCATTTTAGTCGGGTACGAACTGGCACTTGTTGGAGTTCCACTCTTGACTACACTGCTACGTGTTACTCTGGGTGCTTCAGTTTTTGTGAGCCTGCTAGTGGTTGGTGGGATGGCCGGTGGAATTATTTTTTATCTTATTGCTCCCTCAATAATTAGACGGCTTACCCGACTGATGGAGTGGGCTGAATCCCGACTGCAAAGGATGCCAACCACCGATATTGTTGCCGGGATTGCCGGTCTCTTGGCTGGTCTCTTAATAGCCAACCTTTTGAGCCTGCCGTTTGGCCGGTTGCCAGTGGTAGGACCGTTCATTCCGGTACTGGCAAATGTCCTTTTAGGCTATATTGGAATGAATGTAGCTGTAAAAAAGAAAGAAGAGCTTTGGGGTTTTCTGCTATCGATCCCACTTCGCGGCCGCGAAAAAGATAAAGAGACAGCAAAGCATTCCGTGGAGAAGCATCGGGAGACTACGGTGATAGCACCTAAGGTTCTGGACACCAGCGTTATTATTGACGGGCGGATTGCCGATGTGGCCAAGAGCGGGTTCTTGGAAGGTCCGTTGGTAATTCCTACTTTTGTTCTGCAGGAGTTGCGTCATATTGCCGATTCGTCCGATGTTCTCAAAAGAAACCGAGGACGGCGCGGTTTAGACATCTTAAACCGCATTCAAAAAGAGCTGGACGTGGAAGTTGTTATTTCGGATCTGGATTACGATGATATTTCTGAAGTAGATTCTAAACTGTTGCGTCTCAGCCAAGATATTCAAGGCAAGATTCTTACCAACGACTACAACCTAAACAAGGTAGCTGAACTTCAGGGCGTGCAGGTGCTAAACCTAAACGAGCTAGCTAATGCTGTAAAACCGGTAGTTTTGCCGGGAGAAGAAATGACGGTTCATGTGATTAAAGACGGCAAAGAAACCGGCCAAGGGGTAGCTTATTTGGATGACGGCACCATGATTGTGGTGGATGGTGGTCGCCGTCACATCGGCGAGACCGTGGGCGTGTTGGTGACCAGCGTGCTACAGACAGCAGCCGGAAGAATGATTTTTGCCAAGCCAAAAACAGCAGTAGAAAAAGCCATGTAAGCGGCTTCGGCTCCAGGCGGCAACAGGGCCGCCTTTTTGCTGTTGCCCACTGGGGTGGGCGGCAATAAGGCTGTAAAGCCCGGCCGGCAGGAATTTAGCTGGGTGAACATACTTACCGAGGGTGTTGAGATGAACAAGATTTACGCAGTGCTAGCGGCGGCTGGAAAGGGACGACGGCTGGAAACGGAGATACCGAAACAATACTTGTTGCTGGCTGGCAAACCACTACTGGCACACTCGCTGCTAGTGTTTGACCGCCACTTTGAAGTGGAAGGCCTGGTATTGGTGGTGGGTGCCGGTTGGGAAGATGAGGGCCGCCGCCTGGCCGCAGAAATCGGTGTCAGGAAACTAACGGCGGTGGTAACCGGCGGCAGAGAGCGGCAGGAATCGGTTTATCGGGGCCTACTGGCAGTTCCCGAACAAGCTGGAACAGTTCTGATTCATGATGCGGCTCGACCGCTCATAACCGACGCCCTTATCAGCCGAATGATTGCCGCAGCCCTGCGCACCGGTGCAGCGGTGCCGGCTATCCCGGTAAAGGATACCGTCAAAGTGGCTGATTCAAAAGGTTTGGTTCAAGAGTCACTGGAACGAAGTCGCCTGGTGGCCGTGCAAACACCGCAGGCGTTTGCGCGGGAGGTGATTTTGTCGGCTCATATGAAAGCGGTACAAGACAAATTTCAGGGTACCGACGATGCCATGCTGGTGGAGCGGTTGGGCCTGCCGGTGGAGGTTGTTGCCGGTGACGAGCGCAACCTAAAAATCACCACTAAGCTAGATCTTAAGTTGGCCGAGCTGCTTATGACCGAATAAGGAAGGTGCCGCCGATGAGAATAGGATTGGGTTTTGATGTACACGCTTTTGTCCCAGACCGACCGTTGCTGTTAGGCGGGGTAAGAATCCCTTTTGAGCTAGGGCTGGCTGGCCATTCCGATGCCGACGTGCTGCTCCATGCCATAGCCGATGCCTTGCTGGGGGCGGCGGGGAAGTATGATATCGGGCACTATTTCCCTGATACCGGTCCAACCTGGGCCGGTGTGTCCAGCTTAACCATTTTGCGGCGTGTGGGTGAGCTGATTCGCGCCGACGGCTATATAGTTGCCAACATCGACTGTGTGGTGATTGCCCAGCGGCCGCGACTCTGTCCGTATATAGACCGTATGCGGACGGCTATAGCCGCGGTCCTGGATTTGGCGGTAGAGCAAGTGGCGATCAAGGCTACCACCACCGAGAAACTCGGCTTTACCGGACGCGGCGAAGGCATTGCCGCCCAGGCCGTTTGTTTGCTCCACAACTGACACAACAATAAATGTATAAGAGTTGGCGCTTTGGTTATACTAACGATGTAGGACTTCACGGTCCTGCATTTTTGCTTCTGAGCGATACTGCCTCGAGCAGTGTCAAAGGAGGTAGACATGGAAACCAAGGCGCGGCTTGGTCTTACCGTGGGCATGATAGCCGTGGTTTTGTTCCTGGGCGGCTCCCTGGTTTATACCCAAGGTAGACAAACGCCGGAGACGGCAACAGCCCCAGCCAGGACAGGGAGCCAGTGGGATCCGGTTGGGCTGCGCTGGGGTGAGGATGTGCCGGAAGTATTGGTAAACCAGTGTGTTGTGCTTAGAATTCGAACGGCGGCCGGGGGTTATATGCCCTGGCAGCGAGGTGAGATTGTGGCCCAAAGACTGCGGACGGCGTTGACTGCCGGAGCGGACCTTAACTGTATCGGGCTTGGAATTGAGAACGGCGAGGCTGTGGTCCGGGCGCCCACCGGTATCTTGGTAACGGTTGATCGCGGAAGCGCACAGGCGAACCAAACACCGGCACCATACTTGGCCCTGGCTTGGGCCAACAACATTCGCACCAGTGTAGGCATAGAACCCCTGGGAGTGGAAGAAGCGTTTCAGACTATGAGCCGAGGGCGCTCGGTTACCGCCCGGGCCTCATGGTACGGGTCTCGGTTTCACGGTCGCCTTACTGCCAGCGGTGAAGTCTTCGACCAGAATATATATACTGCGGCTCACCGAACGCTGCCGTTTGGCACCCTGGTGCTGGTGACCAATCCTATCACCGAAAGATCAG
>DURJ01000107.1 GCA_012837285.1 Bacillota bacterium | reverse complement strand
TAGTGTACACCGGCTAAGCCTCCGGTGACAGCACCCACGGTATCGGCATCGCCGCCCAGATTAACCGCCGCTATCACTGCTTCTTCTAGATTGTCGGCAGACTGCAAAGCCCAGAGAGCACAAGCCAGTGTGTCCACCGAATAACCGGTGGGATTCGGAGCCGCCATTCTCTGCTCCAGTTCTGCCCTCATGGTGAACAAAGCTTCGTTATCGGGACATTTCCGGGCCAAGTACGAATAGGCGCTAGCCAGACTATCGGTAAAGCTTTTTTCGCTTATTAAATAGTGTACCAATAAGCAGTAGAGTTGGCACGTAAACACGGCTCGTTCATCCCAATGAGTCATCTGAGCAATGGATTGTGCTTTGTCCATCAGTTCCATTTGCTCACAATATGCCAACCCTACCGGCAAAGTTCGCATGAGAGCGCCGTTACCGGCGGTGTGGGATGTCTCGCAATGCAACTGATAGGCGCCTTCGTGCCAACTATGCCCCCTACTGACTTTGTGTAACACAGCAGCGATAGTGGTACCCACATCAGGCGGGCTCGTCTTGTACCAACGCAAAAACTCCTCTCCTACTGAATTAACAGGATCATGCGGTGCCTGTATGATGCCGGCAGCCACGGCCAAGGTCATGTCGGTGTCATCAGTCCATTCGCCAGGAACAAGTCGTAACCAGCCACCGCCTACAATGTCGGTTAGAACACCATGCCTTTGTTGTACGATCTCTTTAGCCATAAATTCCACTGTCGCCCCAAGTGCATCCCCCACTGCCACCCCATACAATCCACCCCGGATCCGATCACCCAGATTCATGAAAGGCCCCCTTTTCTTCTCCTGGCCGCCAGAACTTTCTTATTTTAGTATACTACATCTACTCCGTCAGAATATGTCGGACCTATGATGAACTTGTGTTATCATAGGTATATCCTCGCAGTAAAGAAGGGAGAGCAAGCCTATGAACGAGATCATACAACGGCTGGCGGAAGAGCTGGGGATTGAAACCAGACAAGCCCAGTCCGCAGCCCAACTCTTGGACGAAGGTAACACTGTGCCTTTTATTGCCCGCTATCGTAAAGAAGCCACCGGCGGCTTAAGCGATGATCAGCTCCGACAGCTAGCACAGCGTCTTTCTTATTTGCGCAGTCTCAAGGAGCGGAAGGAAGAAGTATCCCGCCTGTTAAGCGAGATGGACAAGCTTACGCCGGCCATCCAGCAACAATTGCAGGCTGCAGTTACACTACAAGAAGTGGAAGACATCTATCGGCCGTTCAGGCCCAAGCGGCGTACCCGGGCCACTGTTGCCCGTGAACAAGGGCTAGAGCCGTTGGCCGAGATGATCCTAGCCCAAGAACAGCCGCTCCTACCTCATCACCTGGCTACCTTTGTCAATCCGGACCAAGGTGTAGCTGATACTGATGCTGCTCTCAACGGGGCATTGGACATTATCGCCGAGATTATAGCCGATGATGCTGAGATGAGGAAAAAGGTGCGGGATCTTACATATAGGAAAGGCATGGTTTCCTCCAGCGGTACCAACGACCAGGCGTCTGTTTATTCCATGTACTTTGATTTTCGTGAACC
>DURJ01000106.1 GCA_012837285.1 Bacillota bacterium | reverse complement strand
CCTCACCTCCAGGAGAGATGAGGTGTGCACCTGTAATTTTGGCTTATCATAGCATAGCCACAAGTCGCTGTCAATACACCGGGATACGGTGTGATCCTTTTTGTAGTTCCAGTACTATTCGCCTTGAGCCGCGCTAATCGGGCGGAGCTTTGCTCCCGGCCTAAAATTGGGATTTTCCTCGACTTATCGGTGGCTAGGAAGTTTTTTCAACAATGAAGAAAAAAGGCCGCCTGTTGTCAAGCAGGCTGGCCCGTTCACGTTGCGAAGTAAACTGCGGCTGCAGTCTTTGACTAGTAACCTATTTCTTCAGATAGTGAGCCAGTAGATTTGCTACTGCTAATGAGTTCAGCTTAGTGTCGGCATGGTCACTCCTGGAAGTGGCAATGAGTGGATCCCGAGCGCCGATGACAATTGCGGCACCTTTCAAATGAGCGAAGTGAATAAATGACTTGTGGATTACATTGCCGGTTTTCATGTCAGGCACCAAGAGAATGTCTACCTTACCGGCCACAGGGCTGAAGATACCCTTGTGGGCGGCTGCTTCCTCCGAAACGGCATTATCAAATGCTAACGGCCCATCCACCACGGCGTTTTTGATTTCGCCCCTGTCAGCCATCTTGGCCAAGGCCGCCGCATCAACAGTTTCAGGCATATCTGGGTTAACCAATTCCAAAGCGCATAAAGCGGCCACTTTCGGTTTTTCAATGCCCAGTGCCTGGGCCAGGCAAATGGCGTTTTGCAGGATGCCTTTCTTTTGCTTCAGATCTGGGGTTATGTTAATGGCGCAGTCGGTTACAATTAGGAGTTTTTCTTTTTCGGGCCACTCGAAAATACTAGCCTGACTGATTAGCTGTCCGGCTCGCAGCCCTTTCTCCTTGTCCAGTACCGGTCTTAGGAAGGTGGCTGTCTGAAGCAAGCCTTTCATAAGCACATCGGCCTCATCTGATCGGACCAAGGCCACAGCTTTTGAGGCACACTCGTCCAGGCTGGCCGCTGGCACTATGGTATAAGCCGCTGCATCTTCGTTCAGCTCAGTTAGCAGGTGGGAGATGGTGCCTGGATTGCCCACCAGTACTCCTTCTGCTAGCCCGGCTTGTCTAGCCTCTTTGATTGCCGTAAGGACCTCGGGGTCCGCTGCCTGTGCTACAGCTACGCGTACCGGACCTTGGGCTCTTGCCTCCGCGATGACTTCTTGAAAATCTTTCATCTACATCCCCTCCACAGTAAAAACCTGTCTAAATTGTAGCAAGCCTTGGAGGAGGCTTGCCAACATAGAGATATTTCTACTTTTGTGTCACTTTTCCTGCTAAGAAGCGAACTATATCATGAACAAAGGAACTGGATCTTTAGGAAGGCGGGCGCTACCTTGGCTAGACTGTGGCTTTCGTGCTCGCCGAGAAGAAGCAACCGGTCATTATTATTGAACAGAAGTCTTTCTTACCATATAATGTGTTTAGAATATACGTTTCTTAATTGGATCGTGTTCTTAAGAGGAGTGAAGAAAGCGTGCAAAAGCTTACAGTAGCCGTAGCAATAGTCAGTGTAATTTCCTTGGCAGTAGTGGTTTTTAATGAAGTTCTTGTACCGGAGTATTTGCTTCATAAATTTAACGTGGCGACAAGAGGCACAGGAGCAATAGGGATTATCGGCGGTGCCGACGGTCCGACAAGTATTTTCATATCAAGTAAAACGTCTCCACGTCCGCTTACTGTTGTACTTACATTGGTCTTTATGATCGGAGTTGCCTTCCTGCTGTGGGCTAAAAAAGCATAAGACCAAGAGGAGAACAGTCCCCTGTTTACAACCGCGCTTTGTTAGAACTATAATCAGGTAAGAGGTAATGGCCCCACTGACCGCAAGACCAGGTGCTGACCAGAAGCAGTATTTACAGAATGAAAGAGAGTACCGGGTTTTGGACTCGGACGGCGTTATTGTTAAGGTAAGGCATGATTGTCATCACGAAAGTTTTGAGTCCAGAAAGAATATTTGAGGAGAACAAACCGAGGAGAGTAATGCATGAACGTTCTACAAGCTGTTGTGTTAGGTATTGTACAGGGCTTAGGAGAATTCTTACCTATTTCCAGCTCAGCCCATCTAGTATTAGTACCATGGCTCTTCAATTGGCCTGAGCACGGACTTACTTTCGATGTGGCTTTACATTTGGGTACTATGTTGGCAGTGATAGCCTATTTTTGGCGCGAGCTTTTGGAAGTGGTGTTCTTTGGACTGACTCGGCCACGAAGCAGAGACGGACAGCTATTCTGGTATTTGGCGGTGGCCTCGGTTCCGGGAGCCATACTTGGGTTGCTGTTCGAGGAACAGGCTGAGACCATTTTCCGGAGCCCTTGGCTGATAGCGCTGATGCTGGCTGCCATGGGTATTGTCCTTTGGCTGGCTGATAAGCGCGGGCGAAAGATAAGACGAATAGAAGATGTAACATTGCTGGACAGTATTCTGGTAGGCATTTCCCAGGGTGCAGCCATTATTCCCGGCGTTTCCAGGTCTGGCATTACCATGACTGCGGGCCTTCTTGTAGGCATGGAGCGAGAAGCGGCAGCGCGCTTTTCCTTCCTACTGTCGGTACCCATGGTGGCCGGTGCCGGCTTCTATAAACTCAAGGACATCACTTTTGCTGCCCTTGATTTACCCTTTGTTCTAGGTGTAATAGTGGCGGCAATGGTGGGGTACTGGGCTATTCACTTCTTACTTCAATACTTACGTCAGGGCAGTTACTTAGTCTTTGCCATCT
>DURJ01000105.1 GCA_012837285.1 Bacillota bacterium | reverse complement strand
CCTCCTCAGTGGGATGCATCTTCCAGTTATTATACCATAATTATTTAGTTGTATCCAGGTACAGGAAAGAACTGCCAGTAAAAAGGCCCTGTCTCCCTTAGGAAACTAAGCCTCCCGGCTGGTGGCCCTGACTTTTACACTTCAAAAAAGCCGAGACGCCCACGCTCCCTGTAACTACGGGCATTCTTACCAAGGCATCTTATGAAAATCTTGTTATGCTAAAGTGAGATCCCCTTCAGGAACTTGTTGAACACCTCTTGCCGCAAGAAAACATTGTAACAATCCGTGCCGTACGTTTGCTGGATTAACCGGTAATCCAGTGCGATTTCATCTTCATCCGTAAATGCCAGCGTATCCACAAGGTTGCCTTTCTTGTCGCGCATCTTTTGGAAAGCGATCGCCCCTCCAACATCGTCCAAGTGCACGATGCCACCTTTGAAAATCCGGCACGTGGCTGCATTTAGCGCCCTTGCGATCCGTTCCGCCGACAGTGCCTGCTTTCCCATGCGGTGCTGAATGATACGGATAATAAGTAGAGCCACAAAGCAGATCAGGAAATGCGCCCGAATATGTTCATTCTTGTTGACAAACACCGGTCTGGCATAAAGATCCGTTTTCATAATCCTAAACGACTGCTCTACCCGCCATAGGCCGCCGTATACCTGGCGTATTTTCCTTTCATCATAGTCAAGTTCGCTGGTGATGATACAAAAGTAGCCGTCATACATCGCATCTCTTTCGGCCTTCTCTAAATCCACACTGCGAAGCTTCTTCGTGTTTTCCAGGATCTCACCGGTTTCCTGATCAACAATATCTTCCTTCGTGTATTCATCCACCCCTTTTTTGATGCCATAGGCATTGTTCTTGACGGCGAGGGCAGCCTTTTTAAGCTTTTCTTCCCGCTTACGCCTGGCCATATCAGCTTGGGGTTTATTCCAATAAAGAAGCACCTTCCTGGTCCGTATTTCTTTCTTCCCGTCCTTGTCCTTGCCCTCATACTCCTCCGTAAATAGCTTGTACCCATAGGTAGCGTTCTCGTTCCATGTCCAGCCGCTGTTATCAAATAACTTGTCCTTATAGCGCTGCCCCTTCTTCCCTTTTAGTATTTGCGAGAAGACGAAGCCGTCACCAGCATTTACGATCATGTCGATATTCTTGGCTGAATTAAGCCCCTTGTCGGCAACCACCACTAGCCGGCCAAGACCGTATGACTCTTTAACATCTTGCATGGTGGGTTGAAGGGTAAGGGACTCACTGGTGTTACCGGGGAAAATTGACATGCTGATGGGAAGCCCGTTTTCGTCCATAAAAAGGCCCATGGCGGTGATGGGATTGGTGCTGTGCTCCTTGGATACGCCTTTTTTACGTAGGTCGTCCTCGCCGGCGGGAAAATCGATCTCGAAGAAGTAGTTGGTTACATCATAGAAGGCGTATGACAGATCCCGGCCGATCGTCTCCTTGACCCGTTCATTCAAATGCCGCTGAAGTTCTACTTCAAAAGCGGCAAAATGATCAAGGGATCGGTAAACATCAGGTAGCGTGAAGTCAACAGGTAATTGGTAGAAGCCGTTCTTCAGCTGGAAAGAAGCACGCTTGGAGTCTGGTTGGAGGATCCTCAGGAGCACCAAAAATTTGAATATATCCCTGAGAGCATATTCACCCCGAAATCCGTGCGCTTCCTCATAGCGTGTTATGAATGCATCGATTTCAAGTAGCCGGTAGACGGCCTCGAGAAACCTATAGCCGTAGTTCAGCTGCCGGTTTTCTGTCGAGTACATCCTAGCGGTACCGGTTGCCTCAATTCGAAGTGGAGCATTCTCTGCTCTATAATTGGCATTGAATTCTTTAACCTTGGCCATGAAGGCTTCGGGATCCGGTTGGTCTTCGAGACAGCCAAAATCTCGGATCGTCCGTTGTTTGGTCGCCATGCCCGGTCCGGGGCGATAGCCTTCGACTACACGTACTTGTGTTCTAGGGGTTCCATCCTTATTCGTTCTTTTGTCGATTTTGATCATATTGCATCACCCATCCATATATTAGCATAACGTTAGCATAACAACAAGAGGGGAATACAAAAAAACGCAGGAATCTGCGTTTCCAAAGGAGTTGATGTGGTTATTTAGAGGTGGTAGGGTACGCAAACTGTAAAAGTCGGGCCAACCCAAATTTCCTTTTGGCGCGACTTTATCCCACCGACGACCGGTACTACCGCAGTTTTTCTCATCGATGCTTTACGTTTTGATTTAGCACAGCGGTTAACTCAATTATTGGCCGACGACGGTTATTTTGATACCGCCATTACCT
>DURJ01000104.1 GCA_012837285.1 Bacillota bacterium | reverse complement strand
TGAAGCTTGATTCCAGTGGCCCAAGCCAGCGTGCGCCCATGGACCCCGTGCAGGACATCGGTGTTAAGGTAGATGGGAATACGAGCCGTACAGCCCACACCACCGATGGTAACCATGCTACTAAGATCAAGGCCTAGTTCGTCCACGGCGCGGAGAAAGTAATTCAGCACCTGGCCGCAGCCGCAGCCGGAACAGAAGAAATGGGGCAGCCCGCCGAGACGGATGTGTCTTCGTTGTTCGTTATTTGCCTGGCTCATGCTATGACCTCCTTCAAAGCGTGGTAGATCTCTTCCGGCGAATGAATGAGGCCTCGGTTCTTGGTAATACGGGCTGTTTGGCAACGTCCACCACAGATACGCTCTACTTCGTAGGCATAGCGGCCAATGTTCATCTCTACTGTAACCACAGTGCCGACATTTTCGGCTACAAGGCGAATCTGCTCTTCGGGCACCGGCCAAACAGTAGCCAGTTTTAACAGACCTACCTTTTTCCCGTCGTTACGAGCCATCTGCACAGCATCCAGGGCCGGTCGCACTTCACTGCCGTAAGCGATCAAAGCTATGTCGGCATCATCCAGATAGAATGATTCTGTTTTGCAGATGATATTTCGATTCTCCGTAATCTTACCGGTGATCCTTTGGTATAGACGATCAAAAACCTCCGGGTCCCAATCGATGCGGCCGCGTTCGTCGTGCGGATTGATGGAATAAATAGCAGCGTAGCCCTTACCCAAGGGGGCTGCATCCGGCACGCCGTTCTCTGGCGCCTTGAAGGGTAAATATTCTCCCGGAGGTAGTTCGGTATATGTTCGATTGTAAAGCTGGATTTCATCCTGGGCTGGAATGGCTAACCGTTCCCGCATTAGGGCGATGGTGGTCTCGGACATGACAATGACTGGCGTCCGAAACTGCTCGGCCAGATTGAAGGCCCAAATGGTGTAATCAAACGACTCTTGTACCGAGGATGGAGCCAGCACAATCATCTCGTGGTCGCCGGCAGCACCCCAGCGCATCTGCATCACGTCCGCTTGGGTGGCAAAGTTCTCACCCCGGCAACGCTGGACATCCACGATAACACATGGGGCCTCGATAGCCACGGCATATTCAATGCCTTCTTGCATGTAGTTATAGCCGGCACTGGCGGTGGCTGTCATGGCCTTGGCCCCGGCCAGAGATGCTCCAATGACTGCGTTAATAGAACAAAGCTCGTCCTCGCCTTGTAGAAATACACCCCCCACTTCGGGCAAACGTTGGGACATCCGCTCCGAAATTTCGTTGGCCGGAGTTATGGGGTATCCGGCAAAAAAGTCACAGCCAGCGGCGATGGCCCCTTCAGCTATAGCGTAGTTGCCAAGCATGAAATGCACGCCGGTTTGGACCCGCTTCTGCCCGTCTGTTGTTTTGTTCATAGGGCATTGCTCCTTTCGGTAGTAGTTAGCTGTTTTGTAACTCCGTTACTTGTTCTAGTGTTTTTAAGGTTCGAGCTTCACCATTTATCAGGTGCTCTAAAGTAGCAGCAGCAGCTTGGTCGGCGTCTCGCTCTTTGAGGGCATCTAATATTGCCAGGTGCTCTCTAGTCACTTGTTCCACCACTTCCGGTTTGAAACCGGTGGCGTTATTTCTGCTTTCGGCTAAATAACGAATCCGCATAGACTGCTGGTCTACTCGATCTAGGATTTCTCGTAGTAGGGTGTTACTCAGATGCTTAAACATTAATTCATGTATTTCCAAGTCAGAATTGATATAAGCGGCGAAATCCACCGGTCCCTGGATAATCCCAAGCATCTTCTTGTAGAGCGCATCTATCTCTACTATTTGGCACCGCCTGGCTGCCACTTCAGCCGCATGCGGCTCCAATAGCCGCCGTACTTCCCAAGCGTTCTTAACATCTTCCAAACTAATAGGAGCTACTTGGGCCCCACGATTGGACATCAGTACCACCAGCCCAGCCCCTTCCAGACGGACCAGGGCTTCGCGCACTGGGGTAGAGCTAACGCCAAATTCCTCGGCTAGCTTGTTTATCTGTAGTTCTTCACCGGGCTTGAACCGATTAGTAAGTATATCTTCCTTAAGTGACTCATACAAGCGCTCTCGCAAAGACGTCAGTAACAGCCTTCTCTTCACCGTGGTCCTCCTTTGCACCTTTAACACCCAAGGATCGCTGGTTATATACATTATATATTCGTTGCTATTTTTAGTCAATATATCTTGCATGATATACTTTGTTTTATGCTCTATATATTTATTTTATGACGGATTGTTCGATTGTGGCATAGAACATGCGTGGTAGTTACTGATTGGTTGCGTTGGCCCGAAAAAATCTGGGGCGACTCTCCCTTGGGAAAGTCGCCCCAGATTATCGCTGCTCGCTAGTTAACTTTCGATAAATTGGCCCCGCTGCAGGATTTGCTTCAGTTCCTCTAACTGAGTCGGTGTGAGTGGCTGAATCGGCAGCCGCGGCGGACCGCCGTAATAACCTACCAAATCCATGGCCGCTTTTAGTCCGGCCGGCCCCCACCGGGCGGTAACCGCTTTATTGATTTCCAGCACATTTAGCTGGATTTGGCGCGCTTCTTCCAACTTTCCAGCTTGAAAATAATCGTAGATGGCAACACACTGCTCTGGGAGCACGTTGGCCAGTGCCACTGTGCCCCCCTTAGCCCCCAGGCAAAGTGCTGGCAATAGCCAGCTGGCCGACCCGGCAAACACGGTAAAATCGGGGGAGGTTTTTGAGATGGTCTCGGCCACTTGAACAATGCTCCCCGAACTGTCCTTTTCGCCTACAATGTTGGGATGTCCAGCCAATTCGGCCACAAGATCCGCTGTCATGTTAATACCGGTATTGCCAGGCATGTTATAGAGCATCACTGGGATCGGGCAAGCATCGGCCACAGCTTCAAAATAGGCTTTTAAAGCAGTTGGAGTATAGCATGCCTTGTAATAGTTGGGGGTAACAACCAATACAGCATCTGCTCCCAGTTCAGCTGCCCTTTTTGACAGGTCAATGGTTTCCTGGGTGGACTCACAGCCAGTGCCAGCGATAACTTTTAGCTCTGTCGGTGTATTCTCCCGCACAAAACTGATCAACTGTTCCTTCTCCTGACGCGAAAGGAGCTGAAACTCGCCGTTAGATCCCAGAACCACCAGCCCAGCCAGCCCAGACTTAGACCATCTATCTAAGTTGAACTTGAGTTTATCCCAGTAGATGTTGCCGTCGCCGGCTTTAAAGGGTGTAGCAATAGGTGCAAAAACACCTCTGATCATGGCGTTATTTCCCCCTTAGTCATTACTTCCGGGAACCGTCGTAAACTGCTGTAGCAGCTTCTAGGGCTGCGCTGGCCGAGGCTTTGAACCCTTGGGCGTTGAGTGCGGAAGCCAGGGCTGTTAGGGCCAGCATGATGTTCTTGCGGTTGGAGTTGGAGCCCATGAGACCCACACGCCAGATCTGACCTTTGACGGGGCCGAGGCCGCCGCTGATCTCGAGATTGAAAGCTCGCAGCAGATGTTGCCGGACCGCTGCATCCTGTACTCCTTCCGGCACCCACAAGGTAACTAAGCTGGGGAGACGATAACCTTCTTGGGCAAACGGCTTAAGTCCCATAGCTTCACAACCGGTGCTAAATGCTTTGGCATTTAGTTCGTGCCGGGCCCACCGGGCTGTAAGTCCCTCTTCGGCAATAATGCGCAGCGCTTCACGCAAGGCATAGACCATGCTGATGGGAGCTGTATGGTGGTAAAACCTCTCTTGGCCCCAGTAACGTTCGATCATGGTAAGATCTAAGTACCAACTGGGAACCTTGGTCTTGCGATTATGGAGCGCTTCTTGAGCCTTGGCATTCATAGTAACCGGTGCCAAGCCCGGCGGACAGCTGATGCATTTTTGGGTGCCGCTGTAGGCCGCGTCAATCCCCCACTCGTCAATTAATACCGGCGCTCCGCCCAGTGAAGTGACGCAGTCCATAGCTACCAGGGCTCCATGCTCGTGGGCAATACGAACAATGTCGTCTACCGGTTGTATGATACCGGTGGAAGTCTCGGCATGGACAAAGGCCAACACTTTAGCATCGGGCATTTCTTTGAATGCCGCTTCTACTTGTTCAACCTCAATAATGCGGCCCCACTCGCCGTTGATAACCTTTACCTCAGCACCGGTACGACCGGCAATATCTACCATTCGTTCGCCAAACACGCCGCAGACAGCCACAATGGCTTTGTCTCCAGGCTCCAGCAAATTGGACAAGGCTGTGTCCATGCCGGCACTTCCGGTTCCGGACATGGGTAACGTCAAGGTGTTTTCAGTCTGGAACACGTAGCGCAGTAAGTCGCGGGTGTCGTTCATAATCTCAATGAACTCCGGATCAAGATGCCCTAACAGCGGTGTGCTCATGGCTCTAAGAACCCTTGGATCTACTCCGCTGGGCCCCGCACCAAGAAGCGCTCGCTCCGTCGGTGCCAGTTCACCGTAATCCTTCTTCAGTTCTAACATCTCAACCTCTCCTTTCATATGGTGAAATGTGGTTTCATTACTATAAATAGTATTCTCCTTGCGGTGCGGAATTCCTTCTTTAGTTCGTTATATAATGCCACATTTTTCGGTAAAGCGTCTAACATCCTTCGCTTCGCTCAGGATGGCATGCTTGGTTCGTGATCTGCTTCGCTTAGGGTAACATGCTTAGTCGCTTTGGATACTGGGCTCGGGATGGAAATCGCTTCGCTTAGGGTGATAATCTTAGCCGCCTTGGATCCTTGGTTCAGAATGGAAATCGCTTCGCTTAGGATGAAAACGTTACCTGGTTTCTTATCCACGTTAAGAAATCCTCCCAGTTATGGACAACTACATCGCATTCTACTCCTGTTAGTTGTCGGCCGTGGGCTAGCCAGGCCGTGCGCATGCCAATGTCGCGCGCCCCTCTTACATCGGTACGCGGATCATCGCCGATATGAACCGCTTCCTGAGGTTGTATCCCTAAAGCAGCCAGCGCTTGCCGAAAAATCTCCGGATGCGGTTTGGCTACCCCTACTTCATTGGAAAAAAGCAAGTGGGAAAAATGTTGTTTCAAGCCGAGCCGTTCCAAAATAATGCGGGCCGTACTGCCCGGTGTTCTCCCGGTGTTGCAGATTAGGGCCAAGTCCACCTGTTCTTTCAGTTGGATCAGCACTCGTGCCACCCCGGGCACCGGCTCAGGCAATTGTTCCAAGGAGGCGGTGGTGTAGGCTTCATACAGCTCGGCCATGAGCCGCTCGGTACTGGGAATATCTAGCGCCGCCACTATCCAAGCTAGCTGCTCCTCAGGCGGCATTTCTTTTCCTTCATTTACTTGAAACCCCATCACTTTATCCCGGCAACGCATAGCTACCTCCGTTATGTCCTCCTTGGGCCTAGCTTCCCCATATCGAGCCAAGATATCTGCCAGTCGTGTAATCACCACTTCTTCAATACTGTCCTCAGACTTTTCCCTAATTACAGTGTTCCATAAATCAAAGGTTACCGCTCTGAGCACGCGCCAGTCTCCTTTCACCTAAAGTAGAATTATGTTCGCATCCGGACCTATGAGATCTTATTGAACCCGATCTTGAGCTTTCGCTACACTTACTTATGAAATAGTTTTCTCTGGCCCTGGGTAAAAAACCTTTTTTTGCCGTCTTATGGGTGAAGATCAAATATTTCGGGCATGATAGCACCAGGTAAACTTTACAGGAGGTGATAATGTGACCTACATCTGCTCCTCTTGCGGCCGCCAATCCCGACTGCCGGACTACTGTCACGGCAAGCCCATGTCCCAACAAACCCAGTATACCTGCCCTAACTGCGGCCGTACATCCAATACCCCAGGTACCTGCTGCGGACAACAGATGGTTACAGGCTAAGGCTGGTCGCCGCCAAAAAGGAAGGGTCTTGGTCTAGACCCTTCCTTTTATCCTGGTCCTATTTGTTTTAGTCACGGCGTCGTCCCAAGCCAGCCATTAACAATAACCTCAGCAGCTGCAGAACAGCCGATAAAGTAGCTGCCACGTAAGTTAGGGCCGCCGCCTGAAGCACCGCTCTGGCACCGCCGATTTCATCCCGGGCCAGTACACCCTGGCCTTCTAGCAACCCCAGCGCCCGCGAACTGGCATTAAACTCCACCGGCAGCGTTACCAATTGAAACAACACTGCCAGACTAAAGAGTATGATCCCCAATTGCAGCATAAACCCGCTCTGGAAGAAATATCCAAACAGGGCCAGCGGCAAACCAAGCTGGGAACCGATATTGGCCGCCGGTACCAAACTGGAACGTACACTAAGTGGTACATAATCAGTAGCATGCTGCAGGGCATGTCCGGTTTCGTGAGCTGCTACCCCTAAAGCCGCCAGCGAATTGCCATAAAATACTTGTTGGGACAATCGCAGAGTACGATCACGGGGATCATAATGATCGGTGAGCCGGCCAGGAATAGTCTCCACCCTGACACCCTCCAGACCCTGACTCCTAAGAAGCATCCGGGCCACATCGGCTCCAGTCATACCACTTTGAGCCCGCACCTGCAAGTAGCGCTGGAAGGTGGCCTGGACCCTAAGCTGCGCATACAAAGCCAAAATAATTGCCGGTAATACTACTATGGCGTAAGGGCTGTAGTAGTACGGGTAAAAGAAAGGCATTTCATCGCCTCCTCTCTAATGCTTAGGTTCTTCTTCACCTTAATACAAAACCGGCCGATAAGTCAACGCCTAGTCTGCCCTAATTTTCACGATTTTTGCTCCTAGGCGCATCTAGATATAGTTTACCATTGATTTTGAGCCGCCCTTCCCGGGCGAACTGCGCCAGCTGGGCAAATGATACCAATTGAAATGCTCCTGTCCCGGAAAACAACTTAATAATGTTACCGGTGGTACCGATTATACGCCACTTATTGGCAGCGCTGTCAGTGTCAAAATATGAGATCGAAGCTCCGGTGGTTATTATGTCTTTTAGATCGGCAATTAACTCCTGGTCAGTCAGCATGTGCTCGCCTCCGCCCTTAAATATTTTCCAGCCCCACTATCCACCTTCATTATACC
>DURJ01000103.1 GCA_012837285.1 Bacillota bacterium | reverse complement strand
CTTTTCGAACCGGACTAGCCAAAGCTTGGCTACATGCTCTACGGCGCCGAAGCCAGAAAGGAAGGAACCTGACCTGGAATAAGTTCCAGCACTGGTTTTCCATGCGGATACCAACCGCCCGAGTAGTCCACCCATACCCGAATCAACGCCTCTGCGTCTGACCTAAGTTAAGATCCCAGCGTGCGGTAATCCCGCACGCTGGGATCTGTACGGGGGGTGCCAGGTAACTGGTATCCCTACCGTGACTTGTGGCAGGCGCGGTGGATTGCTTGGTACCGAGGACAGTATCGGTAACCGAGGAATAACTGAAAATTGGGGGCGTGTCGCAAAACGTTTTCTTCTATACGTGGCGCGGCGCGCCTTTTTCGATTGTTTTTCCGCAAGAGACTGGAAGATGCGGTGGGTTTCTTCCGGTTTCACTGTCCGGATGTACCGGAAGGAACAACTTGGGGGAGACGACGGTAAATGGGTTCGACACCAATTGCATCCTGCTACTTAACAATGCTATAATCGCATCAATTAATGCATAATTACTTTACAAACAGCATATAATATAGTATCATTGCATCAAAGAGGTGGTGCAATGAATCCATACTATAAACTGGACTTTAGTAAAGGACAAATTGTTGCTACACTTCAGGTAATACATGATTGCGTTAGCAAGAACCGATACATTATTTCAAAAGGCAGCAACAGGCAGCAGAATGAGGATTTTATCCGGCATTACAATCTCACCAGTACAAAACAAAAAAGGATTCTCCTAAATATTGCACCAGAAGATTTTTGCCATGCCTTACAAAATACTAACTTGGGATTTGAACATGAGGTCTTATATGTCTTTTGTCCACAGGTCGTGCTGTCTAATCTGGATGACAACGAAGAAACAGTAGATGTTTATACCAAATTCAACATTATCGATTACAGTGAGGAAAAGCGCGTGGTTGTTATATCATTCCATAAACGTAATAAGCCGATATGTTACCTATTTAGATAATGCTCGGAACAAAAGGAGGAGTCTGGGGTACTAGCCTGCTTCGTGAGAAATAGGAGGGCCAAGAGAGTATGATTCCTAAGGGCTGAAATAGCTTACACGCTAGGGTTTATTCTAGGCCGCCTATATTCAGGAATGTTAGTCCAAGGAGTGAGAGTAACTTCGCTCTTGCTTATTAAACTAATGCAAAATGCTAAGAATATGGAGTCTGAAGGAGGTATATCAAGATTAAAAAGGAGGGAGATTTGTGGGGAAAAAAATTACATTCTGTGAAGAATGCAGGAAAGATGTCCCCTATTCTGTAGAAAGTGGTGCCATTAAAGGCACATTAAAAGGCGAAGAGTATGAGTTCATTGGAGGCATAGCGTTATGTGGCGAATGTGGCGCAGAAGTATATGTGGCCGAAATAGAGGATGGGAATCTTAAGGCCCTGTATGATGTGTACCGCCAAAAGAATGATATCATTTCGTTAGAGAAAGTTAGACAAATCCCGGAGAAATACGATATCGGCAAACGCCCACTTTCTTTGCTTCTGGGTTGGGGCGAAATGACGTTCAGCCGCTACTATGATGGTGATATACCTACAAAGCAGTATGCTGATGTATTACAGAGAATTTATCAGGATCCGGCTTATTATTTGTCGTTACTGGAACAAAACAAAGGGAACCTTAAATCTCAGGCAGCTTATAGAAGGAGCAGACGGGCCACCGAGGCATTACTAGGTCGGCGAAAAAGCGGCGTTTCTAAAATGAATGAGGCTGTTGATTATTTGTTGTTCCAGTGTGAAGATATTACGCCATTGGCATTACAGGGACTTCTCTACTACATTCAGGGCTTCTATTATGCTTTCACGGGTGATTTCTTATTTGCCGAGGATTGCGAAGCCTGGGTACACGGACCGGTCTACCGGGAAATATATAATCATTATCGCAGTTACTGTTTTAATCCGATAGAAGGCAATGAGGAGTTCGATATCTCTGTATTTACGGATACGGAGAAAGCCGTTATCGATAGCATTATTCAGAACTTTGCCTGTTATAGCGGGAAAATCTTGGAACAGTTTACACACTCTGAAATGCCTTGGATGAAAACGCGTGGCGATTTGCCATCCAACACACCTTCTAATCGCATAATCAGCAAAGACCTTATTGGTACGTATTTTGTTGCAGTAAAAGAAAGGTATGAGATGCTAACACCTGATGACATTGAGAATTATGCTCAGGTTTTGTTTCGCAGGGCGATAAGAATCTAACGAGACTACTCCGATTTATTTTTGTTGGAGACCATGGCGACCACCAGCACTACCAATGGGGGCGTCGGTGGCAGGTGCCCACGAAAAACCCGAAGCCCCCACCCTGGCATCTTTATCTACCAGAGACCTAATGCCTTTTTGCAGTATGAAGCGTTCGTCAGATAGAATTTCTCTTGATTCTGCTATTACCTTATGGGGCTTGTCCCCTGCCAATGGTTCAGCTTCGATTTGAATACTGCCAGCTTCCTTGTGGCCATACAACACCTACTGCAACTAAGAAGCAATCTCGGTTTCTACCAGCGGCAGCAACGCTACCTTCCGGAGATAGAACTCAACCACCTCTACCGTTCCTTGGACATCCTGGCCGAATACAAAGAAACGCTAGAACAGGATCTGTTTGCTAAGAACCGTAATCTCTTCAACATGAAAGTGGATGTGGTCTTCTTTGACGTCACCACCTTCTCCTTTGAAAGCGTTCGGGCCCATATGGCGTTGCGAAAAGAATCTTACCATTCTGTAATTGGGGTAATAATCCTGAGGGGTAATGTACCCACAAAGTCGCTACTAACAACAACACAGGGGCGGAGTTTTCGCATTTTCGCCCCCTTTATATGGTCTAGTTCAACATCCCAAATCCGGCCTCTATTTATCATGAGGTTCTATCTTCCCCAGATTAGCATCTGTAAACTCTGTTAGTTGTTGGTCACTACGGATCGCCCTGCCTGTTTCTACATAATGAACAAGACCGCCTGCATAAGGCGGTCTTTGTGTGTTCGTCCGGCATGTTTACCAAGCCGATGGGTTGAAAGAAACCCTATCGCCTAACCAGCGGGAAGATAACCCGTAAGCAAGGGCATCACAGGCTAACGGTGGTGTCTGAAGGAAGCTGAAGGGGGAATTTGGAACATAGCGCAAGCGAACCGGTGTTGGCTCTTCAAGTGGGTAACCT
>DURJ01000102.1 GCA_012837285.1 Bacillota bacterium | reverse complement strand
TGCGGCGGAAGCTGGGCGAGGTAACCTTTGCCACGGCCACTGACGGGAATCATGGGCGCGGCGTGGCTTGGACGGCGCAGCAACTGGGCCAGCGGGCGGTGGTGTATCTGCCTGTCGGTGTTGCCTGGCGGCGAGTGGAAGCCATTGAAGAAACGGGAGCTGAGGCGGTGGTTACCGCTGTAAACTACGATGATACCGTTCGCCTGGTGAAGAAGGCAGCGGCGGAAAACGGTTGGTATTTGATCCAGGATACCGCTTGGGAGGGGTACGAAGAAATACCGCGTTGGATCATGCAAGGGTACACCACCATGGCAGTTGAAATTGATGACCAGTTGGAAAGTGGGGGCCTGCCCCAGCCCACCCATGTGTTCTTGCAGGCCGGTGTGGGTTCATTTGCCAGCACTATTTTAGGTTACTTGGTGAACCGTGATGGAGAGCAATATCCTAAGACTGTAATTATGGAGCCGGAGAAGGCAGCTTGCATCTTCGCCTCGGCTCTGGTGGGGGATGAACAGCCGCAACAGGTAGAAGGGGATTTGGACACCATCATGGCCGGTCTCTCCTGTGGGGAGCCCAGTCCTGTTGCTTGGAACATCTTACGTTCTTTTGCTGATGGATATATTGTCTGCCCTGATTATGTTGCTGCCCAAGGCATCCGCATTTTGGCAAATCCGCTGGAGGATGATCGACGGGTGGTGGCCGGTGAATCGGGTTCGGTGGGAATCGGGCTTCTCTCCCTGCTGCTGCGTGAGAAGGAGTGTGCCGAACTGAAAGAAAAACTGGGGTTAGATGAATATTCCAGCGTACTGGTTATTAGTACTGAGGGGGATACGGATCCGGTGAATTACCGCCGGATTATTTGGGACGGCAGGTATCCGTTACCGTAGGAGGAGCGCTTAAGATGTAATGGGGAATTGCACCGGAATCTGGTCTTTGAGCAGAGATAAATAGCTCAAAAGGGGCCTGTGCTTGAAGCACGGCCCCTTTTTGAAGTTTGGTCAGTGTTCTTGGCCTAGGCTTGGGAGCTACGGCCGGCGGGGACACGGTGGCGCCGGGCAGGAAAGAGGGTCTTTTTGATTTCTGCCACGGCTGCCGGGAGAAGAGCCGCCGGCAAAACCAGGTGCCACATGGCTGGAGTAATGGAAGTGGTGTGAAAGATAGTCTTTAAAGCGGGAACATATAAGGTGAGCAGGAACATGCCTGCCGATAGGGATGTCCCGAGCAGCAAGGTGGGGTTGGTGAACAGCCCCAGGCGGAAGATGGTAAGATTCTCCGACCGGCTGGTAAACGCACGAAGTAGTTCTGCCAGCACCAACGTGGCGAAAGCCATGGTGCGGGCGGTTTCTAAATTGTGGTCAGTTAAGGAAGCCGCAAACACACCTAGTACGGCTACTGTCAAAGCAATACTCTGCAGGGCAATGCCGCTCACCATTTTCCGATCCAGCAGCGGTTCTTGGGGCGGGCGGGGCGCTTGGTTCATGATACCCGGTTCGGCCGGTTCCACCCCTAAGGCCAAGGCTGGGAAGGCATCAGTTAAAAGGTTAAGCCAGAGTAGGTGTACCGGCAGCAGCGGCAGAGGCAGGCCAAAAAGTTCGGCCAAGAAGACAATAAGCACTTCACCAACATTACAGGACAGCAAGAAATAGACGAATTTACGGATGTTGGTATAGATAACGCGGCCCTCTTCCACAGCGCGCACAATGCTGGCAAAGTTATCGTCAGTTAGGATCATGTCAGCTGCGCCTTTGGCCACATCGGTACCGGTGATACCCATGGCCACCCCGATATCGGCCTGCTTAAGGGCCGGAGCATCGTTGACTCCGTCGCCGGTGACAGCCACAATATGACCTTGCTCCTGCAGCGCCTGGACAATAGAGCTCTTATGCTCCGGTGCTACTCGGGCATAGACGTTTACTGACTTTACTTTCTCCTTGAGTTCAGCCGGTGTAAGCTCGTCCAGCTCACTGCCGGTAAGAACGCCGGCACCGTCGGTTAGTCCTAATTCCCGCCCGATGGCGTAAGCAGTGGTGGGATGATCGCCGGTGATCATAACGGTACGAATCCCGGCAATACGGCATTTTTCCACCGCCGGTTTGGTTTCTTCACGCAGCGGATCCTTCAGCCCGGCCAAACCGAGAAAAACCAGGTCTTCTTCTACTGCTCCCAGTTGGGCCGGCGGGGGCAGTACTGGGAGCCGGTGGTAGGCTACGGCTAGCACGCGCAGGGCCTTCTGAGCCAGGAAGGCATTTTGTTCCTTGACTTCTTGCGCCAACTGAGGGGTCAATTCTATTTCCTGGCCGTCTAGCAGCAGTCGCCGGGAGCGGCTAAGAACAATATCGGGAGCACCTTTCGTGAGCACCACGTAGCTGCCGTCAGCAGCAGGGTGAACAGTGCTCATGAGCTTACGGCGCGAATCAAACGGGATTTCGGCCAGGCGGGGAAATTCCTGCTGGAGGCTGGCGGCAGAAAGATCACCTTTGGCTGCTAAGCCGAGCAGGGCCCCCTCGGTCGGATCGCCTATCAGCTCCGCTCGATCTCCGACCTTCTTCACTTGGGCGTCGTTGCATAACGCCGCTGCCATCAAGGCCAGTTTCAGTTCCGGCATGTGAGCCACGTGGATGGCTTTTTCCCCCAGTGAAATACTGCCGTCACCGGTATAGGCTGAACCTGATACCTTGTACATTTTACCGCCGGCCCAGAGGGCCACGGCGGCCATTTTGTTTTGCGTCAAAGTTCCTGTCTTGTCGGTACAGATAACGGTGGTGGATCCCAAAGTCTCCACTGCATGGAGCTTCTTAACAATGGCATTCTTGGCCACCATCCGCTGCATACCTAAAGCCAGCACAATGGTGACCACTGCCGGCAGTCCTTCCGGGATGGCGGCTACAGCCAAGCTTACCGCTACCAAGAACATATCTAGCATGACAGGTCCGGCCTGTCCTCTCCTGATAACTCCCGTCAGAAATACAAGGGTACAAATCACCAGAGTGATGGCACCTAAGATCTTGCCCAAAGTGTCAAGACGATCCTGTAGCGGCGTATTGCCTTCACCGGTATCCACCAGCAGGCCGGCAATACGGCCCATCTCCGTATCCATCCCCGTGGCAACAGCCACACCTTGCCCCCGCCCGTAGACAACGGTGGTCCCCATGTAAGCCATGTTTACCCGGTCGGCCAGGGGAACCTTTTCGGCTAAAGCTGACTTGGCGTCTTTTTCCACTGGAACCGACTCCCCGGTGAGGGCGGCCTCGTCCACTTTCAGGCTGGCTGTCTCAGACAGCCGTATGTCACAGGGAAGCACCGTGCCTGCTTCCAGGAGCACCACATCGCCGGGGACGAGGTCACGGGCCAGGATGTTCAAGGCTTGATTGTCTCTAATCACAGAGGCCTGGGGCGCGGCCATTTGTTTTAGCGCTTTGAGCGCTTTCTCGGCTCGTCCTTCTTGAACCAGGCCTAAGATGGCGTTTACTACTACAATGAGGAAAATCAGGGTGGCATCGGTACGCTCACCGACCAGAAAGGAAACCGCGCCGGCGGCGAGCAAAATCAGAATAAGAAAATCCTGAAACTGAGCCAGCACCTGGCGCCAGAGGGGCAGACCTTCTTCCCCTTTAAGCTCATTAGGGCCGTACTGCTGAAGACGTAGGGCGGCTTGGTGAGCATCTAAGCCTCTCTTGAGGCTTGTCTTCAGCTCATGGGCTGCTTTGCGCGCGGACCAAGAATGCCAGGGTTGCAACAGATAACCTCCTTCTAGAATTGTTCCTACCAGATATTGCAGTTTCATGTAGGGGTGGATCTCTGCGGGCGCCCGGGTTTCCGAACGATCTTACTGACAAAAACAAGACCTTAAACGCCTACTCCGAAGCAGGCGTCTAAGGTCTTGCTGTCTGCCTGTGAGCAGAGGACAAACCAGGACTCATCATCCCGTGTTGTTGGCTTGTCCGAGCGTATTGCCCTAGCTACTCCCCTTACCAAGATTATTCTAATACAAGTTAGCGATTCTGGCTAGTACCCACAGCGACCGGCCGTATCTTGTTTCTTTATTCGCTCCTGCATGTTAGAATTATTCACAGGGAATGGTTGAGGGGGAGGGATGGTTCGGTGAAGACTAAGGTGCGGTTATGCCTTGGAAGTGTGCTCACGTTGGCAGGTACGATGATTTTATGCACTATTTACCTGGGAACTGCTATCTATCTGCCGAACATGAGGGGCTGGAACGATCCTCCGGGGAAATTTATGTCGGCTCTCATTGATACCGGAGGGGTTACCTTTGGGATTGTTGGATTGGTTGTAATAGGCGCAGGGCTTTTGATTCTATACAATGAGTATTGTGATAGTAAGTGACTTCAGCGGGTCCAGGCATGATCAAGTAGAGGGGGTTATAAGGTGCAGTGCAGTGAACTGGCTCCAACGATCGACCATACGCTGCTTAAGCCTACAGCCACCGGTGCCGATATCAAGAAGCTGTGCCAAGAGGCCAAGGACTATGGCTTCGGGGCCGTTTGCGTGCAGCCATGTTATGTTAAATTAGCCTGCAGCGAGCTGCAGGGGACACCGGTTAAGGTGGCCACAGTTATCGGTTTTCCCTTGGGGGCTAATACCAGTGAAACCAAGTCGGCCGAAGCGCAGGAAGCGGTTCGAAACGGTGCGGAGGAACTGGATATGGTCCTTAATATTGGAGCCTTAAAAGAGGGGCGCTTTGATGATGTAAGCCGGGACATAGAAGCCGTGGTGAAAGTGGCCGCTGGAGCGCTGGTAAAGGTGATTTTGGAGACTTGTTACCTTACCGCTGAGGAAATCGTTAGAGCGTGCCAACTGGCGGTGGCGGCCGGGGCCGATTTTGTTAAGACCTCCACTGGTTTTGGTACGGCTGGAGCTAAGGCTGATCAGGTGCGGTTGATGCGCGAGACTGTGGGGCCTATGATTGGGGTCAAGGCCTCCGGTAAAATCCGTACTTATGCTGATGCCATAGCGATGATCGAAGCCGGTGCCAGCCGCATCGGCGCCAGTGCCAGCATCCAGATTGTTTCCGGGGGGCGAGTCACAGATCCTTCGCTTCACTCAGGATGACAATTTTGACAACGGTCTAACATCCTTGGCCTGGGTTTGGCTCAGGATGACAATTTTGACCATGCCTCATTTCTGTAGCCTTTCACACAGCGGGGCGTGTCTTTTAACGACAGGCGAAAGCCCTACAAGGGAAGGGGGTGCTGGGTAGCAGCTAACAAGCTGTTGCCCCAAACATGCGAGCACTGGATATTATCGCGAAGAAGCGAGACGGCCGGGAACTTACAGCGGTCGAAATCGAGTTCTTGATTAACGGCTATGTAGCCGGTGATATTCCTGATTATCAAATGGCGGCCTTTCTCATGGGTACTTATATTCGCGGGATGACTAAGGCAGAGACGGCGGCTCTTACCATGGCCATGGCCAAATCTGGCGATGTGCTGGATTTGTCTAGCATACCCGGAATTAAAGTGGACAAGCACAGCACCGGCGGCGTGGGGGACAAAACCACTTTGGTGGTGGGGCCGCTGGTAGCCGCGGCCGGGGTGCCGGTGGCGAAAATGTCCGGACGGGGGCTGGGCCATAGCGGCGGGACCATTGACAAGCTGGAATCCATTCCCGGCTTTAGGGTGGAGTTGCAGGAAGCGGAATTTCTAACTAATGTACACTGGATAGGGCTGGTGGTTTCCGGGCAAACAGGGAACCTAGCCCCAGCGGACAAGAAAATCTATGCTTTACGCGATGTCACAGCTACAGTGGCCAGTATTCCTCTGATCGCCAGTTCCATCATGTCGAAGAAGATTGCCGCCGGTGCCGATGCCATTGTACTCGATGTAAAGTGCGGCTCCGGTGCTTTTATGGTGGATTTACAGTCTGCCCAGGCTTTAGCTCAAGCTATGGTAGACATTGGAACCAGTGTGGGTCGGCAGACGGTGGCTGTAATCAGCAACATGGATCAGCCGCTGGGTACAGCCGTGGGCAACGCGCTGGAAGTAAAAGAAGCCATTGCGACGCTACAAAACAAGGGACCGGCTGATCTTACTGCCCTGGCCCTGACTTTAGGCGCTCATATGCTAACCTTGGCCGGCCGAACAGGCTCGGTAGATGAAGGGGAACGAGTTTTGCAAGAATTGTTGACTACTGGTGCTGCCTGGGAGAAGTTTCGTGAGTTTGTGGCGGCTCAAGGCGGTGACCTTAAAGCGGTGGATCATGAGCTTTTGCCCCAGGCGCAGTTTAAGCTGCCGGTGCCGGCACCGTCCAGCGGTTACGTGGCTCGGCTGGTGGCGGACAAGATCGGCCAGGCCTCCATGGCGCTGGGAGCCGGCCGCCAGAGAAAAGAAGATGTCATTGATCTGGCAGTGGGAATTGTGGTGCAAGGTAAAGTGGGGGACAAGGTACACCAGGGAGATTTGCTGGCAGAGGTACATACCAACGACTCTGTCCGGGGCCGGGCAGCCGTAAGCGAAGTCTTATCGGCTTACACTATTGTTCCGGAGCCGGTGTCGGCGCCGCCCCTTATTTGCCAGGTAATCAGGTAACGTGGTAACCACATGGTGGTGACCACAGTATTCGTAAGCTAAGATCAGATCCCAAAGCTCCCTAGCCAGGGGCGAAAAAGTCAAAGCATGAAAGATGGTCAACATTATGATTGCCATGGAAACAGTGCTCTTTTGTCATCCGGAAGGCTTGGCCGAAAGGATCTTGTTTAAGATTCTTCAGTCGCTTTGCTCTTTCAGAATGACAGGAAACGATAACGCATGGAAATTCTAGCCGAAGCGAAGGATCCAGACTCTTCCTGTGTGGCAGTAACAAGAACATGTCAAAAACGTTAAGTTGCCCGATTGGGTTAATGAATTTGGGTCGAAAGGGGAGAAACGTATGCCTTCTATTAAGAGTGAAGCCGTAGAGGGTGAAAGCTACGCCCGGGAACTAGATAAGGCTGACGAGTTAGCTAGGTTCCGGGAGCGCTTTTATCTCCCGCCGGGAACCGTTTATATGGACGGTAACTCCTTAGGATTATTGTCACGCGATGCCGAAGAAAGCTTGCTTAGAGTGCTAACGGAGTGGAAAGAGTTGGGGATCGACGGGTGGACCCAGGCAGCGCCACCGTGGTTTTATCTATCGGAAGAGTTGAGCGCAAAGTTAGCTGCTCTTGTGGGGGCCGAGCCGGAGGAAGTTATTATTACCGGGTCGACTACAAGCAATTTGCATAATCTTATGGCCGGCTTCTACCGGCCCACCCGGCAAAGATTTAAGATTGTGGCCGACGAACTAAATTTTCCGTCGGACAAGTATGCCTTAGAGAGCCAACTGCGGCTGCTGGGTCTTGATCCGGATCAGGGATTGGTGTTGGTGAATTCCCGTGACAACAGGACCCTTGAGGAGGACGATATTGTTGCCGCCCTGACTGATGAAGTAGCGGTGGCAGTATTACCGTCTGTACTATACCGAAGCGGCCAGTTGTTGGACCTGAAACGGTTGACACAAGAGGCTCATGCCCGCGGCATCATCATTGGATTTGATCTTAGCCATTCGGCTGGGTCTGTACCCCATGAGCTGCATGAATGGGAGGTGGATTTTGCCTTTTGGTGCACTTATAAGTATCTAAACGGCGGTCCGGGATCGGTGGCGGGGCTATTTGTCCACCGCCAACACTTTGACCGTCTGCCCGGTTTGGCCGGTTGGTGGGGCTACCGGAAAGAGAAGCAATTTGACCTGGCCTTGGATTTTGTTCCTGCCCAGGGTGCCGGGGCGTGGCAAATCGGCTCGCCACACCTTTTGAGCGTGGCCCCTCTCATGGGATCGCTACAGATCTTCGCTGAGGCAGGTATGGAGAGGCTACGAGCTAAATCGCTGGCGCTTACTTCTTACTTGATGGATCTACTGGATACGGAGCTGAGCCGGCCGCCTTATAATTACCGGGTCGGTACTCCTCGAAATCCTGAGCGCCGCGGTGGTCACGTGGCGGTAGAACATGAAGAAGCCGTACGTATCAATGCCGCTCTTAAGCAGCGGGGAGTAATCCCGGATTTTCGCCCGCCTAATGTTATTCGGCTGGCCCCTGTTCCCCTCTATGTAACTTTTCATGACGTCTGGTCATTAGTTCAGCACCTGAAGGCAATTATAGATAACAAGGAATACGAGGCTTTTCCGCGCCAGCGCGATACAGTAGCGTAAAGAAGGAGGCCTGGCCGTGTATCAAGTCAAACGTCGTCCCCTGGCCGAACTGACGGCTGAGCTGGCTGCTGCGGCTCAAGGGAGAATAAAGGCGGATACAGTTCTTACCGGTGGGAAAGTGGTCAACGTATTTACCGCGGAAACCATAACAGCTGATGTGGCCATCCGTTCCGGCCGGATTGTGCTGGTGGGGCCGGCCCAGCACACTATCGGTCCTGAGACTGCGGTTATGGATGCCAGTGGCTACTACTTGGTTCCGGGCCTGGTGGACGGCCATATCCATGTGGAATCCAGCATGGTGAGCGTGACTCAGTTTGCCCGGGCGGTAGTGCCGCGCGGCACCACCACCATTTTCATGGACCCGCACGAAATAGCCAATGTACTCGGTATGCGCGGGATTAAGCTGATGGTGGAGGAAGGGAAAAACCTGCCCCTTAAAGTTCTGAGCACCATGCCCTCTTGCGTACCGGCGGCACCAGGCTTTGAGGACGCCGGGGCTGTCATCGGCCCCAAAGAAGTGGCTGAGGCCATGACCTGGGAGGGTATTATCGGCCTGGGTGAGATGATGAATTTCCCCGGGGTCTTAAACGGTGATCCCAATGTACATGGGGAGCTGAAGGCTACCCTAGAGGCGGGTAAAGTAATTACCGGCCACTATTCCATCCCGGAGACAGAGATAGGATTGCAGGCTTATGCCGCTGCCGGTATCTCTTCCTGCCACGAAGGCACTCGGGCCGAGGATGCCCTGGCCCGCCTGCGGCTGGGTATGTATGCTAAGCTGCGCGAAGGTTCGGCTTGGCATGATATTAAAGCCACAGTGAAAAGTATCACCGAACATAATATCGACAGCCGGCGGGCGGTACTGGTTACCGACGATACTCATCCCAACACGTTGCTTACGGTGGGGCATCTGAACCATGTGGTGCGCCGGGCTATTGAGGAGGGAGTTAATCCCATCCGGGCGATTCAAATGGCAACCCTAAATGCGGCCGAATGTTTTGGTGTTAGCCGCGATCTGGGCAGCATTGCTCCCGGTCGTTGTGCCGATATTCTGTTCGTGCCGGATTTGGCCGCATTCGAACCGGAAATAGTGATGGTGGACGGAGAAATAGTGGCTAAGCAGGGCCGCCTCCTGGTAGAATTGCCCCCTTATCCCTATCCCGAGTGGGTGCAGAATTCGGTCCAGATCAAGGACACCCTGACGGAGGCAGATTTTCTTATTCCGGCTCCGGTGGCGTCCGGACCGGTTGCTGTTCGCGTTATCGAGATTATGGAGGCCAAGGTGGGGACGTTAAGCCGTAGGGCCCAAGTGGAAGCTCGGCAAGGTAAGCTTTATGCCGACCCGGTTCAGGATTTGGCGAAAGTGGCATCTATTGAACGCCATAGTGGATCTGGTACCAGGGGGCTGGGTTATGTCACCGGTTTTGGTTTTACCAGGGGAGCAGTGGCATCCACTGTGGGCCACGACAGCCACAATCTTCTTGTTGTGGGTACCGACGAAGCCGACATGGCTGTGGCCGGCAATACCCTGGTGGCTTGCGGCGGTGGCATGGTAGCGGTGCGAAATGGTACCGTGCTGGCGCTTTTGCCCCTCCCCATTGCTGGTCTGATGTCGCCGGAACCGGTGGAAAAAGTGGACAACCAAGTTCAGGCTCTGGAAGCCGCTTTTCGGGAGCTGGGCTGCCAGCTCATCTCTCCTTTTATGACCATGGCCTTGCTACCATTGGCGGTATTGCCGGAACTTAGAATCACTAACCGTGGTTTGGTAGATACCGTGGATTTTGAGCTAGTAAATACAGTTTTGTCGCCGGCAAAGTAGCAAATTATCCCCCTGAAGCATACTTCTGATAGTGGAGGAGACCAACTACTCCGTAGTAAGTGCAAAGGGGGATAAACCGTTATGGCAGAGGGCCTGGGCTTTGGCGGAAACAGTTGCTGGTGGATTTTGATCCTATTCTTTATCATTTTGTTCCTGATCCTTATTGCTTGCTGCTGCTGTGGGGGCTTTCGGTAGATGTACCTGCACCTGTGGTAGACCACTAGCTATTGAAGCCCTGGCCTAGGCCAGGGCTTCAACAGTTAACTGTCCGATTCCTGATTCGGCACTAGATTAGCCAGGAATTGCTGTACTTCGGTCGGCGGAGCTCCCACATTACTTTCTGCTATCACCTCGCTTAAAAAAGAGGCCAGTGACTGCTTAGTATTCGGATCTAGTCCCGCTACCAGCTGTTGGGCCATTTGCTGCAGCGACGTTGAGTCGGATTGAGGTTGATCAACTATACCCACTTCTTGAGCCAGCTCCAACAGCTTTGACTTGTTGTCCAGGCTGATACCGGCTTTCAACACTGCTTGAGCCGGCGACAGACCTTGCTCTTTGACCAGCTTCGCCAGATTGTCCGTCAGCTCGTTCATTTTTTCTCCCATCTGGTGTTACCTCCTCAGAAAACGTTCTGCTTCTTAACAGTATTCAGGTCTGAACAATAAAGTGCTTTCACCACTGGAGCCAGCTTAGAATACTGTAATGACAACAGGGGTAAAAAAGAACGGGGAGGTGGGGACTATGGACGAGGTTCATAATGTGTTTGTTGATGCTAGGCTCTTGCAAGGGGCACCGCTGATGCCGGCCGAAGTGATGCAAGACGAGAGCGTAGCTCACACCATACTAACTGAACCGGAGTCGGAACCAGACAACGCCGGTGTAGAACCGGAACCAGAGCCTAACACCTTGGCCGCTCAGGGTAAGGTGGTTGTGCGCAAAGCGGTGGTGAGCGGACGAGCCGACCAAGTGCTGGGAACAGCCGTCCAGTTAACAGAAAGAACCAAGGAAGGGATCGAAGTCTTTCAGAAGATCCTGGCCCTGACCAAGAGTCGGCTCAATGCAGATCCGGAAGCCGAGGCACTGTCGGATTTGTCCGCATCACAGCTGGAATTGTTCTGGAAGTTTATCCAAGCGCCGGAGTTTCAAAATCTAACCGCGTCATTACTGGCCAAAATGTTACAATAAAGACAAAAGCCCCGGCCGAGCCGGGGCTAATAGGGTACGGTGCCAAAGGGCAGCCCTATTTTTTCTTGCTTTCCCAAGCGTGCAGGGCCAGGGCTACGGCGATAACACCGTAGGCTATGAATACACGGAAATACTCACCGATTTGGGCACTGCCCAAAAGGGACTGACCGGCCCGCGGTGAAACGACGAATAAAGTGTGAAACAAAAGTGTACCCAACAGAGCTTGACCAATAGTAGCTCGTGATGCCGACGCGCCGCCCACCAGCAAGGAAGCAATGGCAAAGGTACCCACTTGTTCGTGGCTGTTAAACACGTTCAAAGTACCGATATTTTGGATGAATATCAGCTGTCCCCAGGCAGCTAATACAGTAGACAAAATGATGGCGATAATCCGTGTCCGATCCACGTTGATTCCAGACACGGCTGCTACGCTCATATCCTGACCTACAGCCCGGAAATCTTGGCCCAGTTTGGTTTGCATTAGTTTTGTAATTCCCCACGCCAGCAGCGCAATCACCACAAAGGTCATAATGGGAATCTTGATACCGCCCGGCCAAATAGGGACCAAGTTGTCCAGAGCCATGCGGATTCCTTTCAAGTCCAGAACACTTCGCATCCCAATACCGCTGGGGAGCATAAGCTTGTCGTCTTTCATCGGAATTATTGTCCCGACCCCAAACAAAAACACCAGTTGATAAATACCGTTGGCGAAGAAACCGGCAATCATACCGGTGATCATCTCGCGCCCCTTAGCTTTGTTAAATAGCTGTCCCACCAAATAGCCTAACAGTATGGCCACGGGTGTGGACAACACCGCTGCCAATAGTAAGCCGCCGATCCCTTCTATGTGCCAATGGGTAACGGCGATAATTGCCGCTTGAGCTGCCATGGCCCCCAGCACAATGCTGAAATTGAGTCCCATACCGGCCGAAACCGGAATCAAGAGCGACAACACCAGAAAAGAGTTTCGGGCCATCCGGGCGACCAGTTCTTCGGCCAACCAAGTAAGGGAAAGGCCGGTGGCAGGAATGCCGGCTGTACACAAAAGCACAAACATCAGTACCACTGGATTTAGGCGCAACTGTCTAAGTCTATTTAGTTGGGGTTTGGTATCGCTTACCGACGGTACAGCAGTCTTGGCAGGCATTTAATTCCCTCCCGTGGGCCGGGTTAACGCATACAGGATCATCCCGTTGGAGATAATCACCCGGGCTACTTCTGAAATATCGCCTTCAATTACAGAACTTGTCACCGGCAAAGCAATGGTGAGCATGGTCTGAAACAGTATGGTGCCCAAAACTACATTGCTCACACTGGCTCGTTGGACGGAAGCACCGCCCAACAGAACGGCTGCAATCGCCGGGAAGGCCATCAATAAGGGGCCGTTATAGAGCGAAATAAAACCGTAGGCTTGGGCATAGACCACAATGCCGATGGCGGCCAAGACCGTGGACAATACCACCGCCAGCGAGCGCATCCGCCTAACATTAATGCCGGAAGAAATAGCGTATAATTCGTTGCTACCGGCTGTTCTCAGGGCCATACCGGTACGGGTGCGCGAAAACAAGTACCACAAGGTACAAGCTAAGAGGAAGAAAAGCAGCAATCCTGTTGGAATGACAATTCCGCCCAGCGGAAAAGAGAGGAAGTTATTTAGTAATTTGGCGTAATGTTCGCCCAAACTGACCGTGGTCCTGAGACCGGTGCCACCTACAGCCCAAACCATCATGGGGTTCTTATAAGGCAGTAACAGCCAGGCAATGCACATGCCGGCCACGGCCGAAAAGCCCACGTACGTTCCCACCATCATCTCCTGGCCTTTAACCCGCTCCAGTAACCAGGCGTACCCCAGGCCGGCCACAATAGCCAGAGGAATAGAAAAGCCAATGGCGGCCGAAAATCCGGCCCAACCTCTCAAATTAAACTCCACAGCGGTAACCGATCCCAGCAGGCCGCAAATAACGCCCAAGGGAAGGCCGAAATTCATCCCCAGACCGCCCTGTATCGCCGGAACCAGGGACAAAACTAAGACACCGTTCATTCCTATCCGCACCAGCGAGTCAGAAATCAACTTTCGCACTTGTAGTCCACTGACAGTGGCTAAAACCAACAAACCAACAATGAACGCAAAAATAATCAGCCGGGGTATGCCAATATGGTGTAATAAATATTTTAAGCGATCCGTCATAGACCCACCGCCTCTTTCCCCTTGCCGGCCATGAGCAGACCAAACTCAGCATCGCTGGCTGTGGGGGGCAAGATTCCAGCCAACCGGCCTCCGTAGACAATAGCTACTCGATCGGCCACCTGGCGCAGTTCCGCTAGTTCACTGGAGGTAATAACTACCGTCACGCCCTGCTGGCGGTTAATGTCCACCAACTGGTCCAAAACTAGGCGTTTGGCACCCACATCAATACCGCGGGTTGGCTCGGAGACAAAGAGAAGCTCCGGCTCTAGGGCCATGGCCCGGGCGATGCAGACCTTCTGCTGATTACCGCCGGACAGGCGCCGTACCAACTGGTGCGGTCCGGTGCAACGAATGTCCAGGGCAGATATCATCTCGCGGGTAAACTTTTCAATCTGGCGGCCGTGACGGAAATGAATATTGCCGGGAAAACGGTGCAGAAACTTGCCTTGGGCTTGCATGGCGGTAAGGGTGATATTCTCCGAAATGGGCTCATCCAGCAGCAGCCCCACACCACGCCGGTCCTCAGACACAAAGGCCAAGCCATGGCGGAGGGCCCATAGACTGTTCCCCAGCGGCATCTTTTCGCCTTTCAGGTAAACATCTCCTTTAGCCGGGTACAGCCCCATAATACCGTTGGCAATTCCTACCTTGCCATGTCCGGCCAGCCCGCCGATGCCCAGAATCTCACCGCGTTTGATGGTAAGATTGAGCCCCTGTACCCGTTCACCGGGCATGTTCACCGCCAGGTTATTAACCACCAACATGTCTTCGCCAGACATAGGTTGGGTGCGAGGGGGCAGGTCCAGTGCTTCAATTTTGCGCCCAACCATTAATTGGGCCATTTCCACCAGCGAAGTTTTCTCCGCGTCCAGAAGGCCAGCCATCTCACCGTCGCGCAGCACAGTGATTCGGTTAGCCACCGCCTTTACTTCATCCAGACGGTGAGTAATGAACAATATACTGATACCCCGGGCCGCCAAGCGTCGCATAGCCTGCAGCAGTAATTCGGCCTCGCTTTCCGTGAGAACCGCAGTGGGCTCGTCCAGAACCAGCAACCGAACGTGGGTCTTATCGATTTCCCGGGCGATTTCTACAAATTGCTTATAGCCCACCGGCATACCGGCAATAGGTATCCATTCGTCCAAAGTGACCTCCAGACGGTCTAAGGCCGAGCGGGCATCAGCACGCATTTTCTGCTGATCCACCCTAGACATCCGCTCACCCAGGACACGACTCAACAATGTTTCGCGCAGTGGTTCACGCCCGAGTTTAATGTTTTCGGCTACCGTAAATCCAGGCAAGAGCATGAATTCCTGGTGTACCATACCGATGCCCAAATCTACTGCTTGGCTGGGGGAAGTAATGGAAACAGGTTGTCCTTCCCAGAGGATAGTGCCCTCAAAACCGCCGGTCTCCTTGATCACCGGCATGCCAAAGAGTACATTCATAAGCGTGGATTTCCCGGCTCCGTTCTCGCCCAGCAAGGCATGGATCTCCCCCGGGTATACATCTAAGTTGATTCCCTTCAGTACATAGTTACCATAAAACTGTTTTCTAATATCCCGCATTTGAAGTAGCGGTCCAGCCATCGCTTACTCTCCTTTAAATCTTGGCTGTTAATTAAGGAAAGCCGGGCAGATTTGCTACCCGGCTTTCCCTCAGGTGGCTATTTGGCAAGCTCGCCCTCACCGAAGATAATCGATCCAGCCACCAGCATCAGGAAATTGCCGTCTTCCTTATATTTGTTTAGAGTAATGGTGGTACCGGAGATCTCCTCCAGTTTCTTCTGCACAGCCACGGTGTCCTTGAGGTCGATCTTGCCTTCAATGGCATCCTTGGCTAGCTCCACGCCGCCTTCTACAAACAGCATGTTCACCGATACCGGCCAGGTGGCGAAGCGACCGGCACCGCCTTTTTCCACAATCTTGTCGTTGATGGCGTTAATAATCTCAGGCATATTACCGGCTTGTTCCGGAGTAATCTCAATACCCAGTGCGCCGGGATAGCCGTGGGTAGGCGATGGGCAGCACTGTTCGGGGAAGATGGCACCGGTGTCCAAGCTAGCCTTAATCAATGGTTCCTGCATAGCACAGTTGGTACTAAAGACAGCGATATCCTTGCCATACTTATCTACTTGACGCGGAACGTCTTCCAGCACGGCCTGTTGCGCCCCGGTGACACCGACGTCGCTCATGGGGTCGGGAGCAGTGGCAAATACAAATTCCAATCCTACGTCTTTACAGGTCTGCTCCATGATATCTTTCCGCTGGGCCAATAGCGGCATGGCCATATGGCGCGGGAAAGAATAGTGGAGGAAGTGGGTGGCACCCATTTCTTTAGCCAATTTGACAATGGTTTCGCCACGAGCCATTTGGTCGGGATCAAAGGCTATGTCTGGATATTCAGCTACCATGTCCGGATCTTCGTGCGGGGTTCCGAACACAAAGATAATGTCGGGACGCTTTTCCTTGACCCGCTGTAAAGCCGGGATGCTGCCTGGCACAGCCTGGCAAATAACAATGGCCTTAACTTCAGGATCATCAGCCAAGCCGGTGATCTGAGCGATGGTGGTTTCCTGTTCTTGCATGAAGTTGTCCGGATAAGTGACGTGAGTGATCATGTCACCGTATTTTGCCACCATTTTTTCCGCTGCTCTGTATTCATCCTCACCCTGGGACACTGTACCGGTAACTAGCCCGATCTTGTATTTTTCTTCGCCGGGCTCACCGGCAGGCTCTTCCACTGGCGGCTTAGTACAACCGACCAGTCCGGTTAGCAGCAAGGCTAACACTAAGACTAAAGCCCAAACCTTACGCATTCTTTGAACCTCCTCTAAACATGCTCAAAAATGAAGTGATCCGATATCCGTTAGGTTTCCTTGGCCTCACCTCCTCGGCTGATTGTCCAGCACTTGTACGACTAACCTATAATATTCGAGAGCCCGGACGTAAAGTCCTCCTTCCAATAGCCGAAAGTTGATGCCCGCGGCCCAATCATCATTGACGCGGATAGAGGCAAATGATATAATATCTCTGGCACCAAACCGTGGCCCTATAGTCTAGCGGTCAGGACGCCGCCCTCTCACGGCGGAAGCTGGGGTTCGATTCCCCATAGGGCTACCAAACAAGAAACCTAAACGGCTCTAAGGGTAGAGCCGCTTTTGTTTATACGTAACCGGTTGTAAAGAAAAAGGCCAGCATGTTATTTACACCCACAATGAAGTATGTGGCCGTCACGCAACCCCGTCTTTCCTTTTTCCTACATTGTCTAAAGCACTAAAGAACCAATTTATGTTTCCATCATGCCTTATTTGGCTGTAAAATAGGTGTTTTACGCCGCCCCCTTGAATGAATCAAGGAGGCCTAGGAGGGTTGATTTGATGAAGATTATTCTCGTAGGCGTGTCCTGTGTTGGCAAATCCACTGTTGGCAGGATACTGGCAGACCAAGTGGGTTACAAATTCTTTGATTTTGATTTTGAGGTGGAGAAGTATTTTAATAGTTATATAACCTTCTTGAAGAGGAAATGGTTTAGTGAATATAGCTACAGAAAGAATGTAAGTGTGGTTTTGCGGAAAATATTGCGGGAAAATGATGATAACTTTATTATCGCTATGCCGCCCAGCGGGTTGATGGATAGCTATTGGAGAATCATTAAAAAGGACGACAGCCTTATAACAATAGCGTTAAGGGATAGGGCTAAGAACATCCTAAAGAGGCTTGTATTTTACGATGACTACACTCGGCCCATGGAATCACCTTTAACAGAGGAAAACGAAATGTATTATTTAGAGGATATAAGTCTTGATATGGAGTACTTTGGCCGAACCTTAAAAAGGGCAAAAATCCAACATAAGGTTAATGGTAAAAACGCCTTTGAGGTGGCAGATGAATTGAGGGATCTACTTTTTATCCACCAAGACTGATTCCCAGGGCCCGGGCGGCTTGTACCAGTTGACCGTTGGCCGGTACGGCGCGGGTACCGCGAGCAACCCGGTGGATGGGGACAGCTTTAATGTCTTGACCTTTAAGGCAGACCATCAGTCCGTGTTGGCCGGACATGGCCAGTTCGGCTGCCATAACTCCGTAGCGAGTGGCCAGGACCCGGTCAAAGGCTGAAGGGGAGCCGCCCCGCTGCAGATGCCCCAGCACAGTGGCCCGGCATTCGATGCCGCTGGCATTCTCGATGAGTTCGGCTACAACAGACCCGATGCCGCCTAAGCGAAACCTGGTATGGGCACCGGGTATTTCTTTTCTAATGACAGGCTTACCTTGCGGATCTTTCACTCCTTCGGCCACTACAATGATGCTGAAATGCTTACCTTCGTCTCGACGTTCATTGATTTTGGCCATGACCCTGTCCAGATGCCACGGTATTTCCGGAATCAGGATTACGTCGGCCCCGCCGGCGATACCGCTGACTAAGGCGATCCAACCGGCATCGCGACCCATAAGCTCCAGAATCATGACTCGATGGTGGGATTCGGCTGTGGTGTGGAGTTTGTCTAGAGCGTCGGTGGCTGTGGTCACAGCGGTGTCAAAGCCAAAGGTTTGGTCGGTGGCCAAGAGGTCGTTGTCAATAGTCTTGGGAACGCCGATTACCCGGGCTCCTTTTTGGGCCAGCTCGTGGGCAATGGCCAGGCTGCCGTCGCCGCCGATGGCGATAAGACAATCTATCCTATTCCGCTGCAGATTGGCCACGGCTTGGTCAGACATATCCCGATACTCGACACTTTTATCTGTATATACGGGATAGTGGAAGGGGTTATCGCGGTTATTGGAACCGAGAATCGTCCCGCCGCGATGTAAGAGGCCGGAGATATAGTTGCTGGTTAGGATTACGTTTCTATCTTCGATTAAACCGGCATAACCGTCGAGAAACCCTATTACTTCCCAACCCTGGCGCAAGGCTGAGCGGGTAACAGCGCGAATCACGGCGTTAAGACCGGGAGCATCGCCGCCGCCGGTCAATACTCCTAATCGTTTATGCATGTTTCTCCTCCTTACCGAGAGACTCGTTCGCAAATCTTGATACGGAGGCCTTGAATGCTATGCAGGGTGAAGGCTACGTTTTGCTAATGATGGGACATAAGATACTTCGCTTCGCAAGATCTTTCGCTTCGCTCAGGATGACAGGTTACAAGGAGCGCTCAGGATGACTGTATCCCTGTCATTCTGAAGGAGCGCAGCGACTGAAGAATCTTAAACTAGGGTATGAATTACGCATTAATGCCATGTTCTATTGATTGTCGGTGAACCTTGGATAGCTGGCTGAACGCTGTTCCACCTAAGATCAAAAGTGCACCGACAATTTGAAGTATCGTTAACCTTTCCTGCAGAAAAATAGCAGAGAAAATCAAAGTAGATGCAGGATCAATATAGCTCATGATAGCAATTGTCTGTCCGGGGAGTTTCTGCATAGATGAAAAATATATGTAGCAGGCTATGCCGGTATGCAATATTCCGACTGTACCTACCAGTATTACATCATGTCCGGTTGGTATATGCAGTACCCGTCCGGTTGTAATTCCGGTATAGATAGCCATAACCAACATTGCGATTATCAGTTGAAAAAATGTACTTTCTAATCCGGACAAACCTTTTAAAAATTTGTTGAGA
>DURJ01000101.1 GCA_012837285.1 Bacillota bacterium | reverse complement strand
GGCATCATCGGGCCCACTGTCTTTCTGGTGGTGAGCAGCCTGGGCCTGGCTGGAATGATCGGCCAAGTTCCGCCCCTGAAAGTCGCTCTCCTTCTTGGTGCCGTCATCTTGATCGTACTGGCGGCAGGTATATAGAGCACAGGAAAAACCACCGCGGCATATATTGAGCGCAGAGGCCTAAAGTGACACCGGCAACAATTCGGTGAACAGGCCTCACACTGTGGCAGGGGAAAAGGGGTGATTGTTTGTCTAGGTACCTGCGCCAAGCGTTCATTCTGGCTGCGCTCGCTTTGGCTTGGGAAATTCTGGCTCGCCTGAATATCTGGCCTCGGCTGCTGTTCCCGCCGGTAACCGATATTCTGTCCGCGTTGGCCCAAGAACTGAGCGGGGGAGAAATTGCCGGCCGCACTTGGTACTCGCTGTCCCTAATTGCCGTCGGATTGGGGCTGGCCATCGCTACCTCGTTTCTTGCCTGTGCCTTAGCCATGCTGTGGGAACCTTGGGCCGATGGCCTGATGGCCTTGATGGCCATTCTCCATCCGCTACCGTCCATTGCCATTCTGCCCATCTTGCTCCTGTGGTTTAGAGCTGGGGTTCACTCCATTATCCTTCTTATTATCTTCTCAGCCTTTTGGCCCCTTACCGCCAGCATCTACGGCGGGCTGCGTTCAGTACCGCGCACTCAAGTTGAAGTAGGGCGTAATCTAGGGCTGACCGGCCTCAGCCTGGTGAACCAGGTGATGCTACCGGCAGCGTTGCCGGCGATTATGTCCGGACTGCGCGTGGGCTGGGCCCGGGCCTGGCAAGCTTCAGTGGCAGCAGAGATGGTTTTCGGTGCTTCCGGCAACGAAGGCGGACTGGGCTGGTTTTTGTACAAGCAACGTTATTTTCTCGAAGTACCTAAAGTGTTTGCCGGTATGTTAGTTATTATTTCCATCGGTCTGATGATAGAAAATATCCTGTTCAGTTTTTTGGAACGCCACACCGTTGCCCGCTGGGGTATGAGCATCAAATAAGGGGTGAGAAGTAGATGATACAGGTGGAGTTCCGGCGCGCAACTAAAATTTTTCGAACCGGCGGCAAGGAAGTGGTGGCCCTAACTGACATCAGTTTTAAGGTTCGGCCGGGTGAATTCTGGACTATTATCGGGCCGTCCGGATCCGGCAAAACCACCCTGCTGCGCTGCTTGGCTGGATTTGAAGTCCTAACGGCCGGAGGAGTTTACCTGGCCGGCCACAGAGTTTCTGCCCCGGGGCGAGATCGGATGATGGTCTTTCAAGACTTAAATCAGCTCTTTCCCTGGCGGACTGTGCTGGGTAATGTTGTCCTGGCTCTTAGGCTAGCCGGACAGGGGAAGAGCTCCGCTGAGCGGCAAAGTCTGGCTCTAAGTTATCTCGATCTCATGGGTCTGGCCGAATACGCCAATTTCTATCCCCACCAACTTTCCGGCGGCATGAAACAACGGGTGGCCATTGCCCGGGCCCTAGGTGTAAAGCCGGCCGTACTTCTTATGGATGAACCCTTCGGCAGCCTGGATGCTATCACCCGTTCCAGCCTACAGAAAGAATTGCTCCGCATCTGGCACGAAACCGGCGTAACCATTGTCTTTGTCACCCACAACATCGAAGAAGCCCTGCTGTTGGCCGATCGAATTATGGTCCTGGCTCGCGGCGGTACCATGCGGGCAGTAGTTAAAAACACGCTGGCCCGGCCCCGCAGCGTTGAAGATGCCGCCTTTGCCGCCACCTGGCAGCACTTGCACAACCTGCTAGAGCCATCCGGCTGCCGAGAAGAGCCCGACAGTACACCACTGCGCAGCCTGGAACCTCGGCCCGTGGCCCAGCCAATAAGCCAGGCATCTCTATGAGCCTTTGCGGTGATAGTTCTGGGTGTTCTCTGGCGGCGCAGGCAGCTTGCATCCGAAGAATGACCGCCAGTAAGAACAAGCCTGGCTCGCTCGGGGCCCTCGGCAATTTGAGTATTGCAGTGGCCAGATAGCGCAATTAGAGTTTACGGGTAGGGGCGGGACTTCGGGCCCGCCCGTTTCCCAATTCACGTAGACACACAGACAAAATGATTGTCAACCTAAATATAGCAGGTGGTTGACAATTTCCCAGGAAATATTTATTATGAGTACATAGTTAGCTACTTGAAAGGGACCCTGTAGCCTCAATGATTTTGTCCAGAAAGGATGTATCGTTGTGGAAAAAGTCAGCCTCCGGGAAATGATGACCGTAGCCTTGTTTATCGCTCTGCTCACAGCTTTAGGTTACGTAAACATCCCCCTGCCCTTCAGCCCCGTTCCCCTTACCGGTCAAACCTTCGGCGTGATGTTGGCCGGTATGCTGTTGGGAAGTCGCCTGGGCTTTATTACTCTATTGTTGTTCGATCTTACCGGTGTAATCTTCCCGGTGTTTGCCGGAGCCACCGGAGGTTTAGGCAAACTGCTGGGCCCCACCGGCGGCTATATTCTAAGCTGGCCCTTGGCGGCAGCAGTCATCGGCCTCATTACCGAGCGCAGCTCACATCCCGGCTGGATCCGTCTTTTCCTGGCTAATATCGCCGGCGGCGTTATCGTCGTTTATTCCCTGGGTGTAATCCAGTTGTCTCTTGTTACCGGCATCGGCCTGATCCCTGCCGCTATTCAAGGGGCTCTGCCTTTTATCCCCGGCGATCTGATTAAATGCGGTGTGGCCGCAGCCGCCGGTCTGCGCCTGCGGCAGGCCTATCCAAGTATCATCGCCCGGTCTTCTCAGTCTCAAGCCCGCAACTAATAGACCGCTACACAAGATCCCTCGCTATGTTCGGGATGACAATAGCAAGGTTTGGCCCTAATACCTCG
>DURJ01000100.1 GCA_012837285.1 Bacillota bacterium | reverse complement strand
GCAATCACCAACGCTCCCGGGCAGGCAATAACCAGTAGAGTAAGAGCGATGACAGGATTTCCAGTGATTAGAAAAGTAAGAAGCGAAATAATCATGATGCCAGGGGTATAGTAATGAGCGAAGCGTTCCAGCAGTTCCTGGGTTCGCGGCTTTTCTTGCTGGGCCGCCTCCACCAGGGCAATGATGCGAGCAAAAGTGGTGTCCTCTCCGGCTTTTTCCGTCTCTATTTCTAAATAACCAGCTTCGTTAATGGTCCCGCCAAAGACTTTATCCCCAACAGCTTTCTCCACCGGTACCGACTCACCGGTGATGGCAGCTTGGTTCACTGTGGCTTCGCCGGTAACAACCTGCCCATCCACCGGAATCTTTTCCCCGGGGCGAACAACAACCACGTCTTTAACCTTCACTTCGGCGGCCGGAATTTCTTCTTCGTCCGTGCCCCGCTTTACCCGAGCCACCTGTGGAGCCATCTCTAACAGCTCACGCAAGGCTCCCCTGGTCTTATCTAGGGTCCGAGCCTCCAGATAAGACCCCAGGGCAAACAAGAAGGTTACTACCGCTGCCTCCCAGTATTCGCCGATGGCAATAGCCCCGATAGCTGCCAGCGTTACCAAAGCAGGAATACCCAACACCCGAAAACGCAAGGCCTGCCAAGCACTCTTGGCGATACGCCAACCGGCAATAACTGCCGCTATTATCATAAGGACATCCGTAGCCGGATTCTGGGGGAAGAGGCGCCCCAGGACCCAGCCTAGGGCGATCAAAGCTCCCGATAAGAAAGTGTGCTGCATAACTATCACCCTTTACAAACAGGCTTGGACTTTGTAGCCGGTCTTTTCAATGGCCTTTTCGATCTGCTCGATAGTTATGGCTTCCGGATCAAAGGTGACCTTGACCCGGCTGGTGGTAAAGGCTACTGCCGCGTCTTTTACTCCTTTTTGCCTCTTTAGTATTTGCCCAATTGTCTGGGCACAACTCGGGCAAGCCAGATCCCCCAACTGTAATGTTAACTCTTGCATTTTGCTTCCTCCTTCCGGCAGCCCAGCTGCCTATTTTAAGTACCGTTTGTTCGGCAGCCTTAGGATAACACGCCGGAAGGGATTCAAACCTTGACTTAAGTCAAAAACCGGGTTATTCCCTCGCACTATTAACTTAGCACTGCTTCCAGATGCAGGCGGGCACAGAGGCCGTACCCATATAAGAATCTGCACGTTATGTTTTTCGGGAGGGCGCGGAGGCCCTCCCCTACCAGTAAGCCTGCATGTTCGGGCCATCATGTAGGGGCGACCCTCTGCGGTCGCCCGTTCCCCATCGACACAGGCCAGCTCAGGAGTTTCCGACTTATTGGCGAGCTTTCTCCCACCTAATAGCCAACTAAATCGCTAAGTTTCTCACTGTCTATAATAAAAATAGTGCGATGTCCGCTGAGGGTAATCACGCCTTCTGCCTGTAGCGCGTTTAACCGCCGACTTACAGTCTCGATGGTGGTACCTAACAGATGGGCCAGTTCTTCCCGGGTAAGATCCAATGTTATCCGGATACCGTCCAAAGTCGCAACTCCTTTTTGGGCCATTACCAGCAGCCAGGAGGCCAACCGTTCCTCTACATTTTTCAGCGTAAGATCACTGATGAATTTCTCCGCCTGGGCTAGCCGAGCGCTCATGGCAGTAAGCAAAGAAAGGGCGATTTTTGGTTTTCGTTCTAAAAGAGCTCGAAAATCATCCCGGGGTAGCAAGCAAATGCCGCTGTCCTCCATGGCTTCGGCATAGCACAATTGCTGTCGATCCTGAAACAAGGCCAATTCGCCAAAAAAGTCCCCGTGTTCTAGGATTCTTATGATTTGCTGCCGGCCCTCGGCTGAAACAGTGTATAGCTTCACTCTCCCGCTGCGGACAATATATAAGTACATACCGGGATCGCCTTGAGAAAAAAGCAGTTCTCCTTTTTCATATTCACCATGCCGGATTAAGCTGTTAACCTCCAGCAACCCCGCCGGATCCAACGAACTGAAAATAGGCACCCTACGGGCACAAACATGATCTGTGTTCGGGCATTTATTACAATGAGACATTGGGATTTCACCTCTCTTTTAGTCATCAGTCTCTGCAGTTCTAATCGGTCATTGTTGTTTCTTCTATAATATCAGCTTTTTTGGTTTCTGTTTATAAAGACATTTAGTGCATCCGATACAGTGGTCTCCCTTCACACCCAGGGCCCTGCGGTACGGGACGGGCAGACACGGAGGTCTGCCCCTACACCAAACCCTGGGCACCATGGACAGACGGGCAGGCACAGAGGCTGCCCCTACTCGAAGGCCCCAGTTCTGGGTGTCCGGCCAGT
>DURJ01000099.1 GCA_012837285.1 Bacillota bacterium | reverse complement strand
ATTACCACTTGACATCACACCGCTGCTCTCCTTGCACAACATAGAGTGAAGCCCCGCCCGTACGAGAGGTCTCGAATGAGCACGTTGAGGATGTTGCTACCTGATTATGCACAAGGTTGAAGAGGCTCGTACGGGTTGCCTGGCGTGGCAGTGCTGGCGGCAGCCATTATTCAGTGTTTTATAACATAAATTCATCTACCTTATATCTATCTATCATTTCCTCATCAATAAGGATTCCTAAACCCGGTTGATCAGTTATCGTAGCTACACCGTGGTTAACTAATTTATGGTAATCAGTGACATCCACTTTTAGACGTAGCGGAGAAGCATAGCAATTGCCAATATGGCATAGATTTTTAGATACCGCGCCCAAGTGTTGACTTGCAGCTTGCGTTATGCCCATTTCAATCATGGAATTCATTAGACAAGGAATCCCAAACGCTTCGGCTACATTCATTATCTTACGAGTCTTGTAGATTCCCCCATGTTTAACCACCTTTATACTGAATATGTCTGCTGCTTGGTGACGAATCAGCATAATCGCATCATGAATTGACTGCACACCCTCATCAGCTGAGATTGGAATAGGGCTACGACTTCTTACATAAGCCATTCCATCTATATCCCATGCTGGCACCGGTTGCTCCATAAACTCTATATTATACGGCTCTATTGATTTGGCAAATTTGATAGCTGTGGCCGGGTCCCATCCTTGGTTAGCATCAACTACCAAAGGAAAGTCTTCATCAACTGCTTTCCGAATAGCTGATACCCGTTCCACGTCTTGTTCTACGCTTAATCCACCAACTTTTATCATAATGGTTCCATAACCTTCATTTTTCATATTTAAAGCATCTTCAGCATTTTTATTGGGCTCGTCCCCTCCTAAGCCAACCATTATCTTTGTTTCGTCTCGCAGTTTGCCACCCAATAGTGAATGGATAGGCGTGTTATGAACCTTGCCCAGAATATCATAGCAGGCCATGTCAAACGCTGCTTTAGAAAGCAGGTTATCACAAAGAATATCGTCCAACTTTTCTACCACTAGCCCTATGTTCAGAGGATTCGTGCCAAGCAGTTTTGGCCCCAATATTTCTCTAATCACGCACTTAATCGTCTCCGGCGTTTCGTGGGTAAAGCCAACTAGCGGGTCAGCCTCTCCAAAACCTACAATTCCTACATCTGTCATAACCTTGACAACGATTGGCTCTGTGTAATACAAGGTTCCAATTGCTTTGGATAGATGGTACTTGTTTTTAAGAGGAACCTTAAGATGATAAGCCTTAATACTAGTTATTTTCATTTTAATCTCCTATTTCAATACTATGTTCTAAGCTCCTTATACCCTCTTTTTCCCGCAACCATACATCGCAATAATTAAGTATTTTTCAAGGTGGCTCCCTCACCTCGGCCCTAGGCACACCCCATCATCTCTCACGGGGTCATAGCCCACACATTCCTTCGTACAGCCTTATGGGGAGCAGGCAGGATATACCCGTATTTGTACACAGGGTCACTGCTGATGGAGAAATTACGGCTTTCCCAATCCAAAAGTTGTTAACGGGTTTCTTTTTAGGCCGGTGCCAATTGCCAATTCTGCATCTGGCAGGTACCTAGTATTTTCGTGGGATCATAATAGCGTTTCTCCCGACTCAGAGTAAAAACAAACCGTAATATCATTAATACAATGGCTATCAAGGCTTGTTTGTTCTCTATCAGATTTGGTGGTGGCTACAGCAAATAGTATACTAGTAGCAGACTTTACCCCCTTTAGCAACAGTCCGACCGCTAATAATAACTGTATTCACTTGGCCAAGACTATTGGCATCAACTAGTATAATGTCTGCAACCTTCCCAGGAGCTAAAACTCCACGATCAGCAGCCAACCCGGGGAACAACCGCGCAACATTCGACGTAGCCATGGCTACTGCCTGGGGCAGCGAACAAACCCCGTCTGTTACTAAGTAATCTAAACAAACGACGATGGGATCGTATTTGCCGCCGCCGTAATCGGTGGAAATCGTGTCCACTAAACCGGCTCTAACAAGGCCATACAAGGTATCAGTCGAAGTGGCCATCTGCCGAGCACCAAAAGTGTCTAGTGTGGAAACGTCGATGATCACGTCACGTTCTTTTAGCCACTGGCAAGCTTCGATCGCCTCATCGGTGTCAAAACTGTGATGGTTGGAATGGCCGGCAACTAAAAGTTTACCCAGATAAGCTAATTTCTTCGTTACTTCTTTAGTAGGGGCAGCATGGTGAATACTGACAATGGTATCCAAGCGGGCAGCATATTCCCCTGCTTCAATGAGGCCAGCAATTGCATCCTCAAATGGAGGTAGAACAGTATATTCAACCACTTTCTTCAAACCTGCTGCTGTAATCTTATCAGTCAATCCAAATTCATCCATAAGGACAGTCAGTTTGGTTTCATCATACACGGGTGGGTCGATGTATTTGCCAAGCACTGCCGACTTAAGGGCTCGGGCCTGAGGTGTAGTGATTTCCACCCCCGTAACCTGCTTAACCGCTCGGGGAATATACATATACTCTTGTACGCCGCCACCGAGTGTAGCTCCAGCACCGACTTCAGCAATAGCCACCGCACCTCGGCGGAGCATTTCTTCCACTGAGGGTTTTTCGTTCTCAGGTTTCATGCCCTTGCCGTCGCCCATGTAAGCTGCTTTAATATTTCGTGGTGTATGGATTGTACCAGTCTTTATGTTTATGGGATGGCGGTCATTTGTGCTTTCAACTTCTTCCATCGTAGCGAAGCCATCCACGTTCAACAAAGTTGTTGTCCCTTCTAATAGATGTCGATCTAGGTTGCTGAATATGGTCTCCGTGGGTAGTGACGGGGCAGCACTGGCAAAGATAGGTGCCCCATCAATAACACAATGGACGTGGTTGTTAATGATCCCCGGCATGACTACTTTACCGGCAGCATCTATAGATTTCACGTCTGCCGGAAGCTCCAGATTCTTGTCTGTTACTTCAATTATCCGTTCTTCGTCTATTACAATAGTGCCGTTTTCTATAACTGTGTTTCCGTCGCCAGTTACAATCGTGCCGCCTCTTATGGCCCATTTCATTCTTCATGCCTCCTTGTATACTATGAGCAGTGGCCGATTTAGACGAGAATTACCAATTCGGCTGGTGCTCATTTTGATCTTTGGAAACCTAATACGGGAACTTCACATGACAGGGTAAGTGGGTATATAAGCAACGCGAAGTATTTCAAGCAGGCGCGGGGTCTGCGAGGAATCCTGCCCATGGGGTTACCCTAATTCCACGCCCATGCCATACCCATCTCCCAGCAGGTTTCACCGATTTTCAAAAAAGGGTTTGCAGTCCTGGGATGTCTTTGGGAAAATAAAGCCATAGGTGTCTACCAAGGGAATGTTCCAATGCCTCCCGTTGCCCCGCTTCCGCGGGTGTCTTCCAAGAGTAGAGTGTTCCCCTGGCCCCATGTAATAGACCTACACGCTGACTGTTTCCCGGTTACCCCTCCCTCTTGCCAGCAGAGGGAGGCCAGTGCATCGAGGGGCACCGGTGTATTCCAATAGCTCGCAAGGTTGTCGTTCATGGGTTTCCCAGGGACATCCCAGGACTGTAGGCATCTTATCCTGTTGCAAAGGAGGT
>DURJ01000098.1 GCA_012837285.1 Bacillota bacterium | reverse complement strand
TTTGAGATAATAAAGCGACATATACAGCAATATGAAAAATCATTAGACTCAGAACATGAGGTTGGGGTAATGCTTACAAATTTTGGGCAATCAGTTTTAATGCAGGTAACAGAAGTATCGTATGAAGAGTCAGTTGTGTTGATATTTCGGGGTTACGTAAATGGGAAAATGTCAACATTAATCCAACATATTAACCAGCTCAATTTCCTGTTAACTTCAATGGAAAAAGAACCGGAAAAACCGAAAAGAAGAATAGGATTTATTAGCCCTAGTGAAAAATGATGCCTGTTCTTCATCCCAGTATGACAAGAGGAATAGTCCATTGTCCGAAAACGTAAACGGTGACAGTCACCTGGGAAAGTATGGTTATTGATGTTGGAGAATTAGCCAAATAAAAAGAACAAGGGTTGAAAATCATGATAGAAGCAATTGTTGGAAAGGAACTGCAGCGGCACTTTAAATTTGCTGCCAACATGACCAGTTCAGAAGGAAGTATTGAATTTGAATTAAGCGGCAATCTCACCTTTGCGGTGGCGACAGAAGATTAAATAGGTGATGTTGACTGGCATAAGAGGATACAATAGAAGGCAACGGTTGTGTTGTAAGTTGACTGTCTGGGGCTGTCACCAACCACAACACGCCCCGTGGGAAAGCAAATAATTAAGCGCTCTCTCACGGGGCTTTTCTTTTTACCCCCAGCAACCCTTGGGAGCAATCAAGCTCTTAAGGGGCTGGGGATGACCGAAACAAAGTTTATACAAATGATGGTATAATGAAAGAAATAATATCAGAATCATTGTTGGAAAAAGGAAGGAGGTGACTAAAATGGCTATAGTCTATACTAAGAAAGAAATTGTCGGCATGGTTGATGAATATTTGCAACCTGTCAAGGTTAATAAACTGCATTGCAAAGGGTTCGTAAACTATCGGGGAATTACTTCTGACACCAAGGAAAAGTATACAGAAGTTATAGCGGCATACCTGTTGGAACATCTAGGGGAATTGAAGTACATTAACCTAGAGGGGCGGACCGGTTCTTATAGTGTATTCCGTGATGGGACTACACCTCTGGCTGCTGATGGACGCAAGTGGGAGCAAGAAGAACAACGTATTGCAATGAGACTATTTAATAAAAAGGGTCTGCCACCTTTCAGTGAGGTTTTCCACTACCAGACTCCCCTAAAAGACGGCAGGGGTATTGCTATTGATCTTTTGGCCCGGGATGAGAAGTATGTTTATATCCTGGAACTAAAGCGGCCCAGTAGCAAAGAAACACTTTTGCGCTGTATTTTGGAGATATATACATACTATCGAATGGTGAATTACGGGAAATTACTGGCTGATTTTGAAATTGAAAATAACCCTACTTTGCGTAAAGGTGTACTTGTGTTTAAAAACAGCCGAGCGCATAAGGATTTTTCCGACCCCAATGTGCGTCGACTGATGCAGGAACTTGAAGTGGATTTCTTTATGCTTGATAAAAGCAGGGAGGAAATTGTGGAAAAATATTATTCTAACGAAGCAGGAGGACAGGTGAATGGCTGAAATAATTGCCACAAGGGGTGACAACACATTCATTCTTCAGACATAGCAAACTAAAGGTTATGTTGTGAACTTAGATGAGGGTATACTGAGTGAAGAAATGGAGATAAACGCTTTTTTGAAATTTGGTTATTGGGAACCTTATAGTGGGCCTATTAAGGCAGAAGAGCTTCTCAAAGTCATAAACAAGAAAAAGCATAACCTGGGCCGTAGGAATTTGTTTTGACAAAGCAATATACAACAGTACCTAGATGAAAGGCTTTTATAGATGAAGGTAATTATATATAGAGGGACCAAGGAAATAGGGGGAACATTCCTGGAACTTCAATCTAGAGCCAATAGGATGTTGATCGATGCCGGTTACCCGCTGTTCCTCAACAACAAACCCATTGACGATTCCGTGGCATCGCTAGGCCCAAAAGCTCTGCTTGAACTTGGTGTGTTGCCCGATATTAAGGGTTTATATATTTGGGATAGCCCAGGGTTTGATGGGGTTGTTATTTCTCATGCCCATATTGATCATTATGGGTTACTTAAGTTTGTTAACCCGTCAATCCCCATTTACCTTTCGGCGGGCACCTTAAAACTCATAGAGATTTCCAAGCTCTTTCATTTGATAGACAAGATTATTCTCGAGAATTATGATTTCAAGATGTTTAGAATGTATGAACCGTTTTCTATTGGGACCTTCAGAATTATGCCATATCTGATGGACCATTCGGCCTTTGATGCGGCGGCATTTGAGATATCGAGCTTTGGAAAAACTATTCTTTATACGGGGGATTTTCGTGGGCACGGGCGAAAAGGTATCTGTTTGGATAGATTCATCAATGGTGCCACGAAAGGTGCCGATATACTTTTAACAGAAGGAACGCTGTTGGGGCGGCAGGATGAAGAAGTGTTAACAGAGCAGGAACTTGAGGAACAGATCGTCAAAAAGGCTAAGGGGTTTGCAGGCCCAGTTTTATTTCAATCATCAAGTCAAAACATAGACCGCCTTGTCAGTTTTTATAGGGTGGCTTTACGGCTGGGCAGGGTTTTTGTTGTTGATATATACACTGCCAATGTTCTTTATGAGCTTCGCCAGCTTGGGAACAAGCTTCCCTACCCCTCAACGGCGTACAAAAATATAAGAGTGTTTTATCCTTATCGATTAACCCAAAAGATATTTAACGAAATCGGGGAAAAATATGCGAAGCGGTTTTCGGCATTTCATATCTCCAAAAACAAACTAAAGGAGCAAGAAGAAAATATCATTATGGCTGTGCGGCCTTCAATGAAAAGGGATATAGAAATAACGGGGTTAAAAAACGGATTATTTCTGTACTCTATGTGGAGCGGGTATCGTAACAGTGATTATCAGAAAAGGTTTGAGAGTTACTTAATTCAGGCTGGCTTTGTTATGCACCAACTGCACACAAGTGGACATGCGTCTATTGCGGATATAATAAAATTGATCACAAAACTTGACCCTAAAAAGGTAGTACCTATTCACACAATGGTCCCTGATGCCTTTGCCGCAATTGCAGATCAAGTTGTCCTTATTGAAGATGGCAAGATGTTTAATGTTTAGATAGCTAAGAATCACTACACGCCCCGTGGGAAAGCAGCTATTAAGCTTTCTCACGGAGCGTTTTGTTTATGTATGGCCTCTGGTCGTTGACAAGGTAGCTACTCCATGTTATTGTATAGCTGGTACCCAACATAACTGATTACCAACATCATATAATAGTGAGGAGACGATATTCTGCAAAACCTAAGTGAAATGCTAAAGGGCGTGCTTGATGGGATAGTGCTGGCAATCATCAGTCAAGGTGAAACATATGGGTATGAAATAGCTAAGAAACTTTATGCAATGGGTTTTGAAGACCTTGCCCAGGCGACTGTGTATGCATTGTTGTTGCGGCTGGAAAAAAATAATTTGGTATTTGTATCGAAAAAACCTTCAAAAAAAGGTCCACCAAGAAAGTTTTACACCCTTAATGGGCGGGGGTTTGAAGAATTAACCTCCTTTTGGGCCAGGTGGGATTTCCTAAGTGAACGTATTCAAATATTAAGAAACAACGGGGGTGAGGATAGTGAACTTCAATCAAGAAACCAGGAAAAAAATTGAACAATTTGCTAAGGAACAATCACAGTACTACCTGCAAGAAGCCGAAATGACCTACATGGAGAAGCTCCGTCAAGAAATTGGCAGGGGTAAAAAGAAGGTTAGGTCAGCCCTGGGGAAGTTGAAAAGCCGCTCTGAGGCATCACTTGAAGCAGAGAACGATATGGTTCTTTATATGAGTGATTATATGAATGATTTGATAGCAGAAGGGCTTTCCGAACAGGAAGCTTTTGAGCGTGCTAAGGATGAGCTAAAATTCCGCAGTGAAACAGAAAAATCAGCCGATTTGCAGGAGCGGTTTGCAAGATATATTGAAAGCCGGGATCCTGCTGATTACGAGGCTATTGGTCTATTTTACGCAGCGTTCATTTTTCTGGGGGTATCTATCGGTGGGTTTATCGGATTTCTCAGTAGTGGCGGGCGGATGATGTTCCTTGCCAGCGGTTGGATTGATACCCTGATTGGGACCGGTGTTGGCTTAGGTATTGGCCTAGGACTCGGGCTCATCAGCAATGCAATTCTCGTATTAAGGAACAGATAATTTAATTGGAGGGCCAGACGGCAAGTATGTTAACGTGTTCACTCTGCAGGATAACAACAGATGTGGACGGCCGGAAGCCTATACGGAGGAAGATAAAATCAAGGTGTTTGTATTACCCGACATCGTAATTGATTTGTCCCAGGTGTTTGCTGCTATCAGTTAAGGCAGCCCGTGGAAAGGGTAGGAAATAAACGGTGACAGTCACCTGGGAAAGTACTCACAGACAAAAGTATCGGTTTGGCCGCAGTTTCGCTACGTTAAGGAAGGGATTCAAAAGGGTAGGGGGAGCTCTCGGGAGTAAGCCGAGATTGGATAGAGAAGAGATTACCAGTAAGATTGATGAAAACGAGTTAACGGGATGTAGTAAATGTCAGGAAGCGGGCCCTGACTGCCCAAGAGCAGTCAGGGCCTTTTTGTTATGTTGTTGTACAGTACTTTCTGCGCGTCGAACTTGTAGGTGGTACAAAGTAAGGGTGCTTTTCTTTCCTAGAAAAAAATTCCTTGAGCTTGCAGGAATACTTATGCATTGCGGTGAATAACAATGCACAGCAACAAACAAAGGAGGTGGGAGCGGCAAAAGGGCGAGGATGATGCAGCTAGTTTTTTCCATGGTCCAATTTACGAGGAGGTGCTGTTTTGAAAAAGAGTGTTGGTTCCTTCCGTCTCCTGACGATTACACTGGTTTTGGTGTTGGTTCTAAGCCAGGTGGTATCCGCGGCTTCTGTTCCCCCGCCTAAGCAAGTCTTAGGTTATGACATTGGGGCTGATTATGAGCTTACCCCTTGGGACAAAATCGTTCAGTATATGGAAAAACTAGATGAGGCCTCTAACCGGGTTCAGGTTATGCCTTACGGTACTACCCCGGAGGGGAGACCGATGATCCTCACCGTGGTGTCTTCAGAGCAGAATATAAACAACCTGGCCAAGTACCAGGAAATCAGCGCAAAACTGGCAGATCCGCGCGGCCTAAGCGAAAAAGAAGCCCAAAAACTGATTAAGGATGGTAAGGCCATCTACTGGATCTGCGCCAACATTCATGCCCCGGAGGTGGGGAGCGCGGAGATGGTCATGGAGCTGGCGTATAAGCTGGCCACAGGCAATGACCAGAGGACCAAAAACATACTGGATAACGTAATTGTAGTTATTGACCCGTCCATTAATCCCGATGGTCACGGTTCTTTTACGGAGTGGTATCATAAGTACAAGGATACCGAGTGGGCGAAAATGAAGCCACGGCCGCCTTATGTGGGACACTATGTGGGTCACGATAACAACCGGGACATGATCGCCCTGGCGCTGCCTGAGACGGCCCAGAATATCGAGGCGCGGTTCCTTTTCCACCCGCAGATTTACCACGATTTGCACCAAAGCGGTCCGGCGCGAATGTGGATGAATCCTACTCAGGATCCTAACGACCAGAACATCAGCCCCATTACGCAAGCGGATTGGATCAAATACGGTGGCCATATTATTTCCAACATGACTGCCAAGGGAATGGCCGGTGTGGTTACAGCTACCCGTTATGATAATTGGTATCCCGGGTATAACGACCAGTTTACCACTTACCACAATGGGCAGGGAATGTTGTTTGAAACCCATGGCGGTTGGGGTGCAACCCCGGACACGAGCACGCCCAAGGCACTAGAGAAGGAGTATCACTGGTACATGCCTATGCCTTGGAAGGGCGATATTTGGCGGCTGCGCGATAATATTGATTACCAGGAAACAGGCGTGCTACTAAGCCTTGAGCTTACAGCCCAAGAGAAAGACACCGTTTTGGAGCATTTCTACCTCAAGGGTAAAGAGGCGGTGGCAGCAGGGAAAAACCAGGCCCCGTATGCTTATCTGATTCCGGCAGGGCAGGGCGACCCGGCAGCGGTGGCCGATTTAGTGAGCAATCTGCTTCAACACCGCATTGAGGTCCAGCAGGCCACGGCTGCCTTCACAGTAGAAGGAAAGAGTTACCCGGCGGGTACTTATGTGGTGCTTCTTAACCAGCCTTACCGCAATTTGGCCAAGACCCTGTTTGAGGTTCAAGAGTACCAAGATTACTTTAACGAGCCTTATGATGTTACAGCCTGGACTTACGGCCTAATGCGCGACGTGGACACAGTGGCAGTAGGAGATAAGAGTATTTGGAAGGTGGGGCTGGAGCCTGTCGTTGCGGTGAACCTGTCTGGTAGTCTTAATGGTGGAGAATCGGCCCTGGGGTACTTGGTAGAACACAACAGCAACAACAATGCAGCGCGACTTCTTAATGCTCTCTGGGAGCAGGGCGTCAGCGTCCAGCAGGCGACAGCAGCCTTTACCGTGGACGGTATTACCTACTCAGCCGGTACTTTTAAGGTCAGCGGTGTGGATTATGAAGAGCTTAAGGTCCAGGTGGAGACACTACACCTTATGGCCCACGCCCTTTTCAGCGAACCTGAAGCCGACTTTGTTACCCTGTCCCAGCCGAAGATCGGCCTCTACCATGGCTGGGTGGACACCATGGATGAAGGTTGGACCCGTTATGCTTTGGAGCAATATGGTTTCCAGTTCGACCGGCTGGATAACAATGCTGTCAAAGCCGGCGAACTTAACCAGTACGATATTATAATCCTCCCTGATATGCGTCCCGAGAACATCTACACCGGTTCGGCCAATATGCCCCCGTCATACCAAGGGGGTCTTGGTGACGAAGGGGTAGCAGCACTGGCTAAGTTCGTACAAGGTGGCGGTACTCTGCTGGCTATGGGTGAAGCTTCGGCTTTCCCAGTGGAGCACGGGTTGGTTGCCGGAGTTGAACTGGCGGACCTCAGCGGTGTAAATGCCCCGGGTTCCCTCCTGGGTCTAATTGTGGATCCCAACCAACCAGTAGCTTACGGCTACGACGCTTACGAGGCCGTCTTCTTTGAGAATAATCCGGCCTTCCTGGTCAGTCCAGCCAGCAACGCTAACGTGGTTGCCAGCTTTAGTGACGAGCCGCTTCTTTCTGGTTACCTGGCTGACCCAGAGAAGCAATTGTCCGGTAAGGCTGCCATTGTGGAGGTGCAAACGGGCGAGGGGAGCGTTATCTTAGCCAGTCCCGACCTGGTGTACCGCTTCCAGGCCCAGGGAACCCTTCCCTTCCTCTTCAACAGCATCTTTAAAGCGGCAGGTGACAAATAGCTAAACGCCAACAAGGGAGTCCTCAAGGGCTCCCATTTTACTTGGGCCTGCAATTTCATGATATGTCAATGCACTCCATGGTCGTTTAGCGCTGCAATAGACTAACCGCTAGCTTCCAATCTTGTAGAAAATATTTGTAGAGGACGGGTCTTCTTCTAACTGCTAACGGGTGATATGATGCGATCACCTCATAATTCCTTACTAGGTGTACTTTGCCCCTAAGCTGCTTAACTTCGACAGCCGGATCTTCAAAAAAGGACTGACAGGCAACATTACCAAGGCATAGTACGATCTTTGGATTTACAGATTCTAGTTGTTGCCATAAATACCCAATGCAGATGGATCGGGCGGTTTGCTTATCGTAAGCGCGTCTTGGTCGGCACTTTAGGACGTATGTTATGTACAGTGAACTTAAATCGAGGCCAGCTTCATAAGCTGCCAGTTGCAAGGTTTCTCTTGTGCCACATAAAAATGGTCGGCCGTTTTTATCTTCTCTGGCACCTGGGTTATCAAGAACGACAAAAATAGGGGCAGAGGGATTACCCTCTCCCCAGATAACCCTTGTTCTCTGTTTACACAGTTCACACTGCCGGCAGGATTGGCTAATGGCTGGGACGGCGTCCTCCGGCAGGATTGTTGGTAGCATCGTGTTCAAAGCAGATAACTCCTCTACGCCTAATTGGTGTCAGGATATCTGTTCATATATTTACCCATTTAGGCAAATTTGATAGGCGGCTTTAACTTAAACCTCGGGGTGGCTAACCAAGAACCCGGGGGAGAGGTGTTGTCTACTAGGAGCGTGATCCTTTGTGCAGGGGGTGCAGATATACCAAGCGGCCGCGAAACCCACATTTAGCACCGCCACGTCCTTGAACACGGCTGACATTTCCTCCTTGGCATTCTCGATGAAGTTGAAGTAG
>DURJ01000097.1 GCA_012837285.1 Bacillota bacterium | reverse complement strand
TAACCATGGACTGCACCAAAAAACGGGCCGGCGTTCCGGAGGATATTGTCAATTTGATCACCCCACCGGCCGCCACTATCAACATGCACGCTTGCGCAGCCGAGATGCCTATTTACGCTCTGTTTGCAGCTCAGATTTATGGCATCCCCCTCACCATCCCTAACTTTATCACCATCGTAATCCTGGGTGTCATCATGGCTGCCGGTGTAGCCGGTGTTCCGGGCGGCGGGATTATCATGTCGGCTGTGCTGCTGCAAATCATGGGGTTGCCGCTGGACATCGTACCTTGGATTGCCGGTGTCTATGTCCTCATCGACATGCCCAACACTATGCTCAACGTCACCGGCGATACAGTGGGTATGGTGTACACAGCCGCCAAGCTGGGTGAGCTGGATCGTGAAACCTTCGACCGTCCGAAAGGTATGAGTTAACCCGCGCTGCAGTCCCGCTCGTTAGCCCAACTTTAAGGTCCTGTTAACGTCCGTCAACAAAGAGGAATCCTGCCGGCAGCTTCTGTACCCGGACCAAGGATTCCTCTTCTGTTCCTACATAACCATAACCCTGGCTGAAATACTAGTTTCGACACCATAACCAGTACCGGAAAGGAGTTGTTTTTCTGATGGGAATCACCGCCAGCACCAAAACCCAAGGCGTGATCGGTTTGGTGGGTCATGTGGGAGTAGGCCATGTCCACAGTCACCTGGGTTTTGTCCAGGATGACTCCGGCGGTCTGGCTGTAGCAGCTTCAGTGCTTAGACAGGCCCTGCCGGTGGACACCACAGTGGAGCAAATAGCTTGTGACATAGCTCAAGGCACAATCACCGTAACCACAGCCGGAGGCGGTACCGGTAGGGCTGCTCCCCGGCGCGGCCTAACCCCGGCCGAAGCCGACCTTATGCAGGCTGTGGTGGGACAAGAGGCCGTTTTTACCCAAACCTTGGCCGTACGCACCTTCGGCCGCATGTACGGCCAAGGAGTCAGCGAAACAGCAGTAGCCCTGCAAGCGGCCCTGGCCTTGGCCGTCCTCGATACCTGGGCCCAAAACTACCCGGATCGTTGTTCCGTGGTGGACGAAGACGTGCCCGGCAACTGCGGCCGTATCCTGGGCACAGTGGTGGAAATAGCGGCCGTCCCGGTTTCGCTGCTGGCGGTGGTAAACGCCACCGGCGGCGGCCTCGGCCCAAACGAAGACTTGGAAGGTAACATCAAGGCCGGCGCTAAAGGCCGCCTGATGCAAGAGCTTGCCCTGGACAGTATTCCCACTGTTATCGTGGAAGGGAAAATGTTTGTCCCCAGCGTCTGCCAGGACATAACCGAGCCTGCTTTATGGGTTCGGGCCCAAGAAAAAGTAGATAATACCACTGTGGCTCGCTGTCTGGCCGCAGCAGCCCACGAGCGCGGAGTTCCTTGCCACTTATCCCTGGACGCCCTGCCGCCAAGCCCAGGTGCCCTTAGAGCCGCCACCTACGATCTGGGCCAGAAGATTGCCCGGCTAGGTCAGCGTTTGTCCCAAGCCGAGCTGGCCGCCGACAAAGTAGCCCTGGTGGCTGAGCTAGCCCTTATCATCAGCCAGGACGCCGGCGGAGTAACCTTCATGTCAGACTCCCTGCATGAAAAAGTACGAGGAGCCGGGTTGATGCCGGGCACAGCAGCTGTTCTGTCTTTACTGGTACCACCTGCTTCTGCCTCCTGGTGGAAAATTCCCCTCCTCACCCATGACGATGTCAACCGGTACATCAGCATCATTACTGACGCTATCCCCCTGCTGGCCGATCAACTGACTGCCGCTCAGGGAGAACTCAACCAAGCAGCCCACACCTGGCCATCCATATAAGGGCATTCTTTTACGTCATCAAAGGGCATTCCTTTATCATCATAAGGGCATTCTTTTATGTCATCCTGAGCGCAGCGAAAGATCTTGAACAAGATTCCTCTCAGAGCCGCCGATCATGGTGTCGGCGCGTCGCTATGGAGTACGAGTACTATCTACGAAAGGAGAAACCCCAATGAAAAGGATTTTGTTTATCACCACCGGCGGGACCATCGCTTCTTCCCGGGGTGAAGAAGGCTTTTCCCCTACTTTGGCCGGTGCAGATTTGCTTCAGGCCGTGCCCGAACTGGACGGTCTGTGCCAAATCCAGATTCAGCCGGTACTGAATATCGACAGCTCCAACATGCAACCGGAAAACTGGGTTACCATGGCCGAGACCGTGTTTGCGGCCCGGGATGATTATGACGGGGCCGTGATCGCTCACGGAACCGATACCATGGCCTATACCTCCGCTGCCCTCAGTTTTATGCTCAGAAACATCACCATCCCAGTGATACTGACCGGATCACAAATCCCCATGGGTGAACCGGGCAGCGATGCCCCCAAGAATATTTACGATGCCTTCTGTTTCGCCTGTGACCAGGTAGCCGGGGTATACATTGTCTTTGGCGGAAAAGTCATAAACGGTGCTCGAGCCACAAAAACTCACACCAAAGACTTTCAAGCTTTTGTCAGCCTCAACTATCCGGAAGTGGCAACCATCCATTCCGGCCAAATAAACTACCGGTCGGTCCCAGCCCGGGGGCCTGTGGCCCCGGCACAGCTCAGTGCCGATCTTTGCCCCGATGTGTGCTTAATCAAGTTGGTGCCAGGAACAAAACCGGAGTTGTTGGCGGCGGTTAAGACCCTGGGTTATCGCGGAGTGGTGATTGAGGGCTTTGGTGCCGGCGGCGTGCCGTTTACCGGGCGGAACTTGGTGCCTAAGATTGAAGAACTACTTCAAGCTGGCATCGCTGTGGTTATCACTACGCAATGCCCCTACGGCGGTGCCGACCTTACCTTGTACGAAGTGGGTCAAAAAGCACTAAAGACCGGAGCCATTCCCGCCTATGATATGGCCACCGAAGCGGTGGTGACGAAACTCATGTGGACCTTAGGCCAAACCGCCGATTTGGCTGAAGTGGCCCGGATCATGCTTACCGACTACGTGGGTGAAATCAGGATCCCGAACAAACAGGACCAGGGCTAACAAGAAACCTCCGTTGGCCAGGAGCTACCTCTTCCGCACTTGGAGCCCGAAAGAAATGTCCTTCTCTTGATCAGGTAACCTGCCTGGTCTTTTTTTTACCACGTGATCTGTGTTACAATTACAACCGAAAGGTGGCTCTTTAACAATGCAGCACAACTCGCAACCAGTCCGCCGGCCCAATAGCAACCTGGCCAGTTTGCTGGATACTACGGCCGGCAACGCCAAAGCAGTGGACAAACATATCTGGGCCCTGACTCTCCCCTCTTTAGTCGAGCTCATGCTGGCAACGCTGTTCGGCATGGTGGATATGGTTATGGTGGGCCATGTCAGCACCGAGTCGCTGGCGGCGGTGGGAATAAGTAACCAGCCCATGATGCTCATCCTGTCTGTGTTCCAGGCCCTCAATGTGGGCACTATGGCTTTGGTAGCCCGTTTCACCGGCACCGATGACCATCAGTCTTCCTGCTCAGTCCTGAAGCAGACTCTAATCCTGGCTACATTAGTCGGTACTGTGCTCAGTGGGTTGGGGTTTGTTTATGCGCGCCGGATAGTGGCATTCATGGGAGCGGAACCCGAAGTAATCCCCGCCGCGGCAGCCTATTTCTCTGTCACCGCCTTGGGGACTGTGTTCGTGGCCGTTATCATGGGCATCGGGGCGGCTCTGCGAGGGGCTGGTGATACAGTCACCCCGATGAGATATAATCTAATCTCCAACTTGCTCAACGTATTCGGTAACTACATCCTGATCTTCGGTAAACTGGGTTTTCCCGCCTTAGGCGTAACCGGAGCGGCCTTATCTACTACCTTATCCCGTGGCCTGGGTATGCTTATGGCCCTTTATGCTGTTTACCGTCCTTATTCACTGTTTAGACTCTCCACCCGCCAAACAACCCGGATCGATATTGCGCTCATGAAGCGCATACTCAATATCGGCCTTCCCTCCGGCTTGGAACAACTGGTGCTAAGAACAGGGCAAATAGAATTTGCCCGCACTGTAGCCGGCCTCGGCACTACCGTATTTGCCGCCCATCAAATAGCGATTAATGTAGTCGGACTCTCCTTTGCCCCGAACCAAGCTTTTGGCATGGCTGCCACTACCCTGGTCGGCCAAAGCCTGGGCGCTAACCGGCCGGATCTGGCTGAAACATGTGGCCTCCGAACAAGACGGCTGGGTATGTTGGTAGCCGCATCCATCACCACTTTGTTTTTCTTCTTCGGTCAGCAAATAGCAGCCATATATGCCGACGATCCGGCCGTCGTCAAAATGGCGGCCGGAGCCCTGAAGATCGTGGCTATTATGCAACCCTTACAGTCTACTCAATTTATTTTGGCCGGGGCCCTACGCGGCGCCGGTGACACCCGCTGGCCTCTACTGTCCACCATGATCGGGATTTGGGGTATTCGAGTTGTGTTCGCTAAGCTCTTCATCAGCATGGGTCTAGGGTTGACAGGTGCTTGGTTGGCCCATCTTTTAGATCAGCTTTTCCGGTCCATTTTCATCCACACCAGATATAGTTCCCAACACTGGAAAACAATAGAGGTATAGACCAATGCCAAAGGCACTATTAGTTCTTTATAACACCTGCCCCGAAGTGGAAGAACCTGATTGGATAACAGCATGACGTAATGTAAGATACAGCACTTTACTCTGTTTATGTAAGAAGGTCCGGCCTAGGCCGGACCTTCTTAGCTTATCCTTTTTCGGCTAAATACTTGACCAAGTTTGCCCGGGTTATAATGCCGAGGATTTTCCCGCTGGCATCCACCACCGGAACCCGGTTCACCCTTCTTCTGGTCATGATGCGGGCAATTTCCTCACCGGTAGCATTTTCCTTTACCGTCGCCACCTTACTATACATAACATCTTTTACTTTGCTCTTCTTTAAGATCTCGAACCCTTTGCGAAACGAAGCAATGTCTGTAATCTGAGTATACGGCGATACCCACTTAGAAGAACTGATCAGAGGAATCACATGCGTACGGCTGGCATACTTCACAATATCGGCCTCACTAACAATGCCCACTACCGCCTCAGCTTCGTTCACCACCGGTACTCCGCTAATATTATGGCTAGCCATAAGATCTATTGCCACGGCAATGGACGTCTCCGGCGTTACCGTAATCACCGGGCTGGTCATAATCTCTACCGCCGTCACCTGCACAACAATTCCTCCCTTCCTTTGAGATTCAATCGTCCTACTATTTCGTCACTAATTCTGACTCTACTTCTGATTTCTTCCTGGTGTCCCTGTCCATAACTACGACTTATCTTGTTCTGATATTCGCTTTACATAACCCAAATCCTGCAGCAGAAGCCAAAAAAGCTGTCTGGCGAAGGAGTAGGCCTCCGGGCCCGCCCGATAAATAAAGGCCCAGCCTGCCCAGAGCGTAGCGTAGGGAGCGAAGCGGAGGGAAGGCTTTGCCTGAAGGATTTTCTTTAAGATTCTTCAGTCGCTTTGCTCCTTCAGAATGACTAGAAACGCTTTTATTTATCATGGCGCGGTAACGAATAGATATTCCGAGTGAAACGAGGAATCTTAAGTCTGAGGTCGCAAGATCCTTTGCTATCGCTCAGGATGACAGGTAAGATTGCTCTGGTCGACAAAATACTCGTACGCATTTTTCTACCACTTCAATTATATTCCATCTAATGCTAGAGGTAAAGACCCTATTCCATAAATTCCCATAGGGCCTTTAATCCAATAGATCCGAGTTTATTGGTGGTAACTGGGCTTAATATTAACCCTACGCAGTAGATTGGCATTAGTCACCACCGTGACCGAGCTGGTAGCCATGGCAATCTCGGCAATCACCGGATGTAGCAGGCCCAAGACAGCCAGAGGAATGGCGATGCTGTTGTAAAAGAAAGCCCAAAATAGGTTTTGCTTAATCTTGGCGAAAGTGGCCTTAGAGAGCTTAACCGCTGTCACCACGCTGCTGAGGTTCCCGCCCACCAGGGTGATGTCAGCCGCCTCAATGGCAATGTCGGTACCGGTACCGATGGCAATACCTACGTTGGCCTGGGTCAGAGCCGGGGCGTCGTTGATACCGTCGCCCACCATAGCTACTTTCTTACCTTCTGCCTGTAGCTTTTGAATCTCGGCCACCTTGCCATCCGGAAGAACCTCGGCCAACACCTGCGAGATACCTACCTCTCGGGCAATGGCAGCCGCCGTCCGCTCATTGTCACCGGTGATCATGGCCGTGGTGAGCCCCATCTTCTTCAGCTCAGCGATGGCCGCCACCGAATCTTCTTTGAGCGTATCGGCCACGGAGATGATACCCAAAAGCTGCCCTCCGCGAGCCACCAGCATGGCTGTCTTGGCCTCTTCTTCCAACCGGTTCATTTCCGGTGCCATTGTACCTGGGTCGATACCTTGTTCCGTCATCAGTTTCCGGCTCCCTACCAGGACAAGCTGATCATCGACCGTAGCTCGGACACCGCGGCCGGTGACAGCGGAAAAACCGGCGATATTAAGCAGGCTAAGGCCTTTGGCCTTGGCGTAATCTACGATGGACTTTCCCAGTGGGTGCTCCGAGCCTGCTTCGGCGCTGGCCCCGTATAACAGCACATCGTTCTGGTTAAAACCGGAATCAGCCACAATATCGGTGACTTCCGGCTTACCCTTAGTAATAGTACCGGTCTTATCAAACACAATAACGTCCAGTTCTTTTATCGTTTGGATAGCTTCCCCACTGCGAATAAGAATTCCATTCTCGGCCCCCAGGCCGGTGCCCACCATTAAGGCCGTTGGGGTAGCCAAACCCAAGGCACACGGACAGGCGATTACCAGCACCGCCACTGTAGCAAATATAGCTAAAGTGAAGGAGCCCAGGCTGGGGTTAACCCACGGCAAAAAACTTTGGGCCCAGTACCCCACCGCCCGAAGCGAGTCCGGAAACAGTAGCCAGGCTACCAAGGTAAGAGCCGCAATGGTCATCACTGTGGGCACAAAGATCCCAGTTACCCGGTCGGCAAATTCTTGGATCGGAACCTTAGTCCCTTGACACTCCTCTACCATCTTGATCACCTGGGCCAAGAAGGTGTCCTTGCCCACCTTGGTCGCTTTTACTTGGAGCAGACCCTCATGGTTAATAGTAGCCCCGATAACTTCTTCCCCTACCGTCCTCTGAACCGGCATGGACTCGCCGGTGGCCATGGACTCGTCCAGAGAGCTTCGGCCGGCCACGATCACGCCGTCGGTAGGGACCTTTTCGCCTGGCCTTATCACCATCACGTCACCCACTTTGACTTGCTCCAAGGGAACCTCCTTTTCTTGCCCGTCCACCAAGATCCTGGCTGTCTTGGCTTCCAATTGGAGCAATTTCTTGATGGCCTGGGAGGCCCGCCCCTTAGCCTTGTTTTCGATATAGCGACCAGTCAAGTGAAACGACATAATCATAGCCGAAGTTCCGGCGTAATTCTCGATGGCGGTAAAAAACACCGCCGGACCGGTGGCAAAAGCCGCCAATGACCCCAGGGCAATGAGGCTGTCCATATTGGCACTGCCGTGAAACAGAGATCGGATACCGGATCTCAAGGTGTTCCGGCCTACCCAAAATACCACCGGGGCCGCTAACATAACCAGCCCGGCATCAAAATACCGAGGAAAAGGCCAACCGTGGATACCCATAATCATACCGGGAAGCATCCATAACATAATGGGAACTGTGAACGCCCATGCTCCCCACATCTGGCGGGCTGCCTGGCGTACCTTGTCCAGGTCATCATCCCGCTCTTCTTTTGTTTCCTCAAAAATAGCGGCTTTGTAACCACTAGCCGTCACAATGCCTATTATTCTTTCCACGTCGATCGCAGCCGTGTCGTATTTCACGTAAGCTTTTTCGGCCGCCAAATTCACCGCTGCTTCTTTTACTCCCGCTGCCTCCTGCAAATTACGTTCGATCTTGCTGGCACAGGCAGCACAATTCATATGGCCGATGGCTAGCGTAACCTTAGCCGTTTCCGTCTTAACTCCATAACCGACGCCGGTTATCGCCGCTTCAATGTCGCTACGTTCCACCACGCCGGGATCATACTCCACATAAGCCTTCTCGGCCGCCAAATTAACCTGAGCCGAGTATACCCCCTCCAGATCCTGCAGCGTCAGCTCAATGGTCCTGGCGCAAGCGGCGCAGCTCATACCCTCTAAAAGCAAAGTATCTTTCTTAAACATAGCTCGATCCATTGTCGTTCACCCTTTCCGCTATCTTCCCAGAGCTATGAAGTAATCCCCATACCCCTATGGGGTATTTTGATACTAGTATACAGGGTCTGCTTACTCCTGTCAACAGGAATACGGCCGATCTGGCGTAACGGTAGATTTTTGTGCTGGTCTGGCACAAGTGGTACGAATTTTGGGCTGGCACAGAGGCCAGCATCTACAGATGTGCCCCACAGGATTGCTTCTTATGTGCACAAAAAAAGCCCTCCACCTGATCATCCAGATGAAAGGCCCATATTACCCCATTCGGCTATTCTCAGCCAACCGTCACCTTTGTCCGTAGCGCTCGGCCAAATCCTGCGCTTCCCGCTCCACAATCTCCGGCGGCAGTACCACCGGCCGACCGATAAGATGAGC
>DURJ01000096.1 GCA_012837285.1 Bacillota bacterium | reverse complement strand
GCAACCCAATTGGACAAGCAATGGCTCTTAACAAATCCCAGACCGATTTAAACATAATTTTAGGATTGTGTGTGGGACATGATACTCTGTTTATCAAGTATTCACAGGCACCGGTGACAGTACTGGCCGTAAAGGACCGTGTCTTAGGACACAACCCTATGGCGGCCCTATATTTGGCCGACAGTTACTACAAAAACAAGCTGTACCCCTCTTCCTGTTGATGTCAGGGTAGAAAGCAAGGGCGACCCGGTCACCGATACCCTATTCTTTCTCCGCGAACGGGAAGTACTCTACTACCAGCGCTTCAGTAGACTGCTACAACATGTTTACGAGTGCCAAGACAGTCAAAAGGTTTTCTAGTTTAAAGGCCTGATACCAAAAAGGTGTCAGGCCTTGTTCCATCATGGTTTAGATTGTAGCCGTCCCACTTATCGTTAGACGTCCAATGCTCTCTAATCTCAAAGTAAGAACGTTTTCACGGCCAAATATGGAAAGTCTCAAATGGCCATCGACACAACCTAACTAATGTTAGTTGCTTATTGTTAATCGTAATCTTCAATTTCATCAATACCAACAACCTTGATCTCGGTTGCGATGCGCTCTGGAACCTTTTCGCCATCCAAAATCTTTGCAGCAGCTGCCACAGCCTGGTAGCCCTGATCATAGGCGCCGACGTCACAAGAAAATGCCAACTTACCTTCTCGGATTGCAACCCTTGCATCTGCATTTACGTCAACACCAGATACTAAGATCTGTCCTGATTTTCCGGCAGCTTCGATAGCTTCGATGGCACCCATTGCCATTTCATCATTACAGCACATAATTCCCTTAACATCAGGATGTGCCTGGAGCAGATTCTGGACAACATCCATGCCTTTTGCCCGGTTAAAATCCGCCGCCTGTTGCGCCACGATTTTAATATCGGGAAATTCTTTCGCAGCCTCCTTGGCACCTGCAATACGATCAATTGAGTTTTGTGCACCCGTGACACCTTCGATTAGCATGAGTTGACCCTTGCCTTCCATCGCTTCGCAAAGGCGTTTACATGTCATATAACCGACATCATAATTTTCCGCAGCAACATAAGTCTCCCACATAACAGTATCACTGTTAATTTTGGTGTTTAGACTAACAATGGGAATACCGGCTTCATAAACTTTCTGAACGGCTGGGACTATACCTGTAGAGTCAGAGGGGAACATGATCAGTACATCACATTCTCCGCTAGCAACCGCTTGCTCCGTCAGTTGTGACAGTTCCTCGTTGCTATCAGTTTGCAGTGGTGTGAGAACGGTCAGATTAACATTAAGCTCCTCTGCGGCTGCCTCGGCCCCCTCCTTAACTGTCACACAAAATGGGTTAACTAGGTTTTTCAAGATCATCGTAACGTTTCTGCCTTTTTCCGCACCGTTGTCAGCTGACTGTTCAGGTTGCGTTGACTGAGACTGACACCCGGAAACCAAAAGTGTCAGGATTAGAAGTAAACTCGATAATAAGATGATGTGCTTTTTCATTCTTGCATCTCCTTCAGTCGTTTAAGTCGAAGCATATTCGATTTTACATACATTGACCATTAGATTCTTCCATAATCAAAACTTTGCTGCCGCGTCGTTTTAATGGTTCTTGAATCTCAAAGCGTAAACACCCATTACAAAGTCTGAGGTTTCTTTTTCCTATGCCCCTACTCTAATTGAAAGCAAGCCCTTAATGAGATATGTAAACACCCCCTCCATCTTCCGTTTTTACCGATTTCATCAGCCTTTTGGTTAGTCCTTCGAATAATATGGAAAACACGATAACGAAGCCTATTACTGCCTGCTGCCAGGTTGTTTGGACACCCATAATATTCATACCATTACGGATGAATACTATAATTAGTGCACCCACCACCGCGTTAGAAACCGAACCCTTACCTCCACCGAAAGATGTACCGCCGATCAAAGTTGCTGCGATTGAATCAAGTGTAAAGTTCCCACTAATGCCCGGGTCTGCCGCATTAAGACGGGCCATGTAAAGCATTCCGGTGATTCCCGCAAGTAGTCCATTTATCAGATACACCAAAATAATGGTTCGATCTGCATTAGCGCCTGAAAGAACGGTGGCATTAAAGTTGAACCCTGCAGAATACATGTTTCTTCCAAACGTCGTTTTTTGAGTTACGAAATATAGGATTAAGTAAATACCCAGCGTAATAACAGCAAGGCTTGTGATTCCATAAAACGATGCAGTACTAATTCTCCGGAAAGTATCGGAAAATCCGTAAATAGAAACACCACCTGTGTATACGTATGCAATACCCAGAGTGACAAAATCTACACCATATGTGGCAATGAACGGAGGAATCCCAACCTTTGTGATCAGTATTCCGTTAATTACCCCGCAAGCCGCTCCTATTAGTAAGGCCACAACAAACCCAAGTGCAATATGCTCACTTTTAATTAAGCCAGCTGCTATAGAGCTGCTGAGAACCAACACAGACCCCATTGACTTATCGATCCCTTTAGTAATGATAGCCAACGTCATGCCAAAGCTCATAAGCATAATAAATGGGGCTTGTTGAAATACTACCGTTGAAATGTTATTCCATGTCCAAAAAGCTTGTGGCTTCAAAAAAGCCAGTGATCCTATGATTATGACGAGCAACAGGATAGGGGAATATTTCTGGAGGTTGTTTATTAGCTTATTCATGTGCGTAAACCCTTCTTTGCTCGTTTGTCTTCCTACGTTTTTCGTTAAATGCATCCACCACCAACACGGTGACGATTACAAAGCCTATAATCGTCTTTTGCCAAGTGGCATCAATTCCCATAATGCCCAAGCCATTTGACAATACCCTGAGCATTATCGCCCCCATCACTGTGCCGGCAATGCCTCCCTTTCCGCCATCAAAACCCGTACCTCCAATGATCACGGCAGCCATTGCATCAAACGAGTAATTAGTACCCCCAATAGGATTGGCTGAACTTCCCATGGCTGCAAGAAGCAGCCCCGCAGTTGCTGCAAAAAAGCCGCTACAAACATAGACTAGGATTCTATTTTTTACAACGTTGATTCCACTCAAATTCGCCGCTTGTTCCGAACCACCAACAGAGTATATATTATAGCCAAAGCGAGTTTTCTTGAGCAAGAAATACACTGTTACGGTAACGACAACCGTTATCCAAATCATTACATAAATACCAGCTATTTTCCCGTTGCCAATCCAGTTGAAAAACCTGTTTGAAATGGGAACTGTAGCTCCATCTGCCACAACTAGTGCAAGTCCAGCACCGATTCCCATTGTAGCAAAGGTAGTAATCCAATAGTCAAATTTGTACACCGCCACCATAATGCCGTTAAATAGCCCTATAAGCATACCTGACAACAAGCCGAGCAAAATGGCTATAGGAATTCCTATGTCTCCTTTTAGACAAACAGCCGCGATAACCCCGGCCAAGGACATAACTGACCCAATAGACAGGTCAACTTGGGAAACAAGAATGGCCATCGTCATGCCGATAGATGCTAACAACAAGATGGACGAATTCCTGGCAATTAAAAGTAAGTTGGCTGCCGACACGTTCCTCCACGATGTTAACAAACCAAATAATAAGATTAAAAACCCAATTCCATATGCTATTCCAGGAACACTAATCTTTTTGAGCATGTTTTTAAACCCTAGTTGGCTCAACTTGCCCTTCATTATTTATTGACACTCCCATTCAACGCATGGAACAGTATCTTTTCTTGCGTTATCTGGCCGCGAGGAATCTCTTTTACCACTTCACCTTCGTTCATAACATAGACCCGATCGCTGAGTCCAACAACCTCATTCATCTCCGATGAGATCATGAGAATGCCTGCACCGTTCGCAGCTAACGTGTCCAGGAGTTGGTAAATCTCAGCCTTGGCCCCAACATCTATCCCCCTGGTAGGCTCATCGAATATAAACAATTTTGCTTTGGTAAGTAGCCATTTGCTAACGACCACCTTCTGCTGGTTCCCGCCTGAAAGCTCACCTACCAACTTGTCCGCATTTGGTGTTGCGATCTTCAATTCCTTACAGTATTCTTCGCCCTTTGCAAGCTCTACTCTTTTGTTAATAATTGCAGTGGGAAACAGTTTTTTCAAGCTGGCAGAAATTATGTTCTCCCTTATGGGCATTTTTAAGTGTAATCCTTCTGCCTTTCGGTCCTCCGGTAAGAAAGCAATACCTAAACCGACACTTTTATCCGGCTTAGCATGGGATACAGCTTTGCCCTGAAAATAATACTTACCATCAATAATCGGATCATATCCGAAAATTGCTTTGGCTACTTCGGTACGCCCTGAACCTACCAGTCCTGCAAGAGAGACAACCTCGCCTTCGCGAATACTAATACTAACATTCCTAAAACGTAAACCAGTAAGTCTTTCCGTTCTCAAAATTTCCTTACCCGGTTCATTAAAATTTCTATGGTACATATGTTCGATTTTTCTGCCTACCATTTTGGAAACGACATCGTCCATATCGGCTGTTTTAGCATCCATTGTGTCGATATACTCGCCATCGCGTAAGATAGTCAACCTATCACCGACCCTGCGTATTTCATCCATACGATGGGATATATAAATAATCCCAATACCGTCTCTTGTCAGTCGGTCTATAATTTCAAACAACTTATCGATTTCTCTTGTTGTAAGCGACGAGGTCGGCTCGTCCATAATCAAGAGCTTTAAATTTAAGGATAACGCTTTGGCAATCTCTATCATCTGTTGCTGAGCAATACTGAGTTTTTTCACCAGTATGTTGGGATCAAGATGCAGGCCCACATTCCTAAGGAGTTTTTTGCTTTCCTCTACCATCTTTTTGTAGTCAACTAAACCAAACGGGTTTACCGGTTCTCGCCCTATAAATATATTTTGGGCAATGGTTCGTTCTGGTAATAGGTTCAGCTCCTGGTGAATTATACTAATCCCGGCTTCCTGAGCGTCGCGGACATTACGAAAGTGAACTTCTTGCCCTTCCAGCCATATTTCTCCTTCGTCTTTAGCATAGACCCCAGAAATAATCTTCACCAGTGTTGATTTTCCTGCCCCGTTTTCTCCCAAAAGTACATTTACTTCCCCACGTCTTACGGTAAGCCCCACATTATTCAGCGCTACTACTCCATTGAAGCGTTTTGTTATTCCGCTGGCTTGCAATAAGATGTTCTGTTTGTTCATAAAAGCATCCCCCTCGGATGAAGATTCATACGTAACGCTGAATGTCGGTTTGTTAATTGAATCCTCACCTTTTAACAGCGAGCAGGCTCTTATATGTCAACCATGATTGTATTACTTCACAAGTTAACAATAGATGTATTGCCGGAATGCAGTAATACCTTCCAGCAATACATCCATTTGAGTTTACGCTCTATCAGGGAATTGGCGGTCTTCGTCCTTAACAACAAAGGGGAATTTCTTCACTTCCTCAAGGAAAGCCGCCAGATGTTCAGCCTCTCTCTCGAACAATGCTAACCCTTTCTCAGGAGTGCCACGGAACGGATTCCCGATTGTAGCGCTGTCGCTATACTCGTGGTGCTCCATCGGTACATATATGTTTTCCGACCCACCAAACTTGACGGTGATAGTTCCATCGATCTTTGAAAATTTTGGCCCCATCCATGCCGGTGCATGTGCTGTGTCTTTGACCGCTTGGCCCATATCTACTAGGCTCATATCATGTGCCATGACTTGCGCCGTCTCCATCTCTCCTGCATGCCAACCAGGTGTCTCCTCTGGTGGTCCTTCTAGTATGCCCTTAACAACTTGGCATTCTCTCTCTGTCGGTGTCTTATAGAAACATACGAACGCTCCGTAGTTATAGCGTATCTGCCTCATTAGCTCATCGATCGGCTTAGTGTTTGAGCCGTGGTGGGTTACGAATACGATTTTGTTTGCTCCATGGTAGATTAGGCTACGAGCAATGTCCTTGAGCATCGCACGATAGGTGTCAGCTGATAATGTGATTGTTCCACAACCCTCACCGCATTCACCCATATGATGGGGAGAATATCCAATAGGTATAAGCGGCGTATGAGGCACGTCAGCCAATTTGGCCGCTCTCTCCGTTACGTTAATCGTCGTGAAGCTGTCTGTGCCTAAGGGAAGGTGGGCCCCGTGTTTCTCACAGCTACCTACCGGGACCATAACTGTATCGGTCTTTTCGAACCACTCAATTGCATCTTTAAAACTGCACTCTAATAGATTATGTCTTATTGCCATACAACATTACCTCCCGTTTTAATATTGTAGACTCTGGGCAATTCTCTTTCCTTGGCAAGTTTATGAAAACGTTTTCTATATCAT
>DURJ01000095.1 GCA_012837285.1 Bacillota bacterium | reverse complement strand
ATTATCAGGTCGTTAACCAAGGACGTGACAATCTTCCCGAAGGCACCGCCGATAATGACACCCACAGCTAGATCCATGACATTTCCTCTCATGGCAAACTGCTTAAATTCGTTCCACATATTGGCCTCACCTCTTTAATCACTTCTGATTCATAGTTGTGAGTCAATACTAGTGCATATCATTAGCCCCGTCAATATGGAAAACATGGGCGGGCAAAGAGACTCGCCCTACATTCACAAAGGGCCGCCCCTACTATTTTCCCTTTACTTTTACTTTGTCCGCCACTTCTTTGGGCGGATTTATTATTACGATATCGCCGCTGTTTATGCCGGACAGAACTTCCAGGTAGTCTTCGCCTTCAAGGCCGATGTCCACCGAGGTAAGGATAGCTCGGCCGTTTTTTACCACGAAGGTTTTATCTTCGCCATCCAGGGTAAATACTGCTTCCAACGGTAAGGCCAGGCCGATGGTCTCGGCGGTGATGATCTCTACTTCCACCGGATACCCGGGGCGCATGTTAGGCGGCCGGCGGTCTAAAGTAATCTCCACCGGCACCCGGCGCTGGATAACACCCAGCTCGGACAGTTTTTCCACCGCCTGGGGATGAATTTGGCCCAGGGTACCGATAAGCTCATCTTGGCCTAACACTTCGCCGGAAATGATTGCCTTTTGGTCCAGGGCCAGCTCCGGAGCGTCTTGCGCCAGCACCTCGGCCTTCACCACTAAGTCCGGCCCGGTGACCAGAAACAGGGGCGTACCTGCTCCCACCACTGCCCCGGCCTCAGCGTAGACTTCCACCACTTGCCCCGCCTCAGGGGCTTTCATTTGATAGTATTCCAGCTTTTCTTCCAGTAAACTCAGGCGGGTGCTAAGAGCCTGGGCCTGCTCCTGATACTGCTTTATCAGAGCGGCCTGGGAACGAATCTGGGCCAACTGAGCCTTAGCTGTTTGTACTTGCGCCTTACTGGCTGCAAAAGCGCTTTGGGCCCGGCGCCAGTCCAGCTCCGACACGGCACCGGCTTCGTAAAGCTCGGTCATGGCCTGGGCTTCCTGCTCCGCTTGCTCCAAGCTCTGTTCGGCCGCGGCCACCTGGCTCTCGGCCTGGGCCTGCTGCAGGGGCAAGGTGGTTTCAAGAGTGGCCTGCTGAGTATCAATTGCGGTCAACTCGGCCTGGGTAGCTTGCTTTTCTGTTTCCAGGGCGGCGGTGTCAAGGAGAGCCAGCACCTGCCCCGCTTGAACCTGATCCCCAGCCTTGACCAGCACTTCCTTAAGGATCAGGGGGTCACGGGCCACCAATTCTTGTTCCGATTGGGCGGCAAAATGGCCGGTGGCTACAACAGTCCGGGTAATACGGCTCTCGGTCACAGCTACCGTTTCCGCCTCTATCCCCTGCCGGCCGCGGACAATTACCGCTGCCGCTATGATCACAACCAGTGCTGCCAGGGCGGTCAGGATTAGCTTTTTTCTCTTATTCACAGTTTCTCCCCCTTAGGTAAGTCTACTGGACAATGCCTCCAGGAAATTTAGCTTACGTACCTTTTGCCAGACAGCGGCCAGGGTCAATACCATGATCAAAACCGACAGCACAGCAGCTAACAAATAGGCGCCGGCACTTATGTCCGTGGGAAAGTCAAACATCTCGCCACTTTCGGCCAGCATGGCCCGAATCACCAGCACTACTAACCCCTTGCCCAGCGGTGCCCCGCCGACCAACCCGGCCAGCAGAGCTAACAAGTTTTCTCTGCTTACCAACTGGAAGATTTCCAGCTGAGAAAATCCCAATACCCTAAGAGAAGAAAACTCCCTGGAACGCTCGGCGATGCTGACTGAGGTTGTATTGTAAAGGATGGCAAACCCTAACAGCCCGGCTACAAAAACCAAGACTGTTACATAAGTGATCATCAGGCCCAGGTATTCCGAAAAGATATCGATTAAATCCGCGCTGGAATAGACGGACTCTACATTACCCATACCTTGGAAAGCCCTTTTAATATCATCGACAGAACCAAGCACGGCACCGGAAAAGGTATCTTTCTGCCCAGTCAGGCGTTCCATCTGTTCCAAAGACATATAGACACCGGAGCCCAGATATTGAGTCACCACCGCCTTCACCGGGACTAGGTGGGTCTTGCCGCCGGTGGCATAGGAAGACATTTCCACTGACTCTCCCCTGCTTACGCCTAGGGATTCGGCCAGGCCGCGGGAGAGAAAAACGCCGTGGGTGGGAAGGGGGACAAAGTTCCCGTCCTCGTCCTCGAATCGCTGCAGCTCAGTGGTCTTGGGCAGGGCTCGGACCAGAAGGGTTTGTTCGCGCCAGCCCCGGGCCACCTGAAAAGGCAGCTCCAAGAAAGGTTCAATAGCAGTAATACGCGCCTGGGACCGCATCTCGGTAATTGCCCGGGAGCTTACCGGCTGGAGAAAGGACACAGCATAGTCGTATCTGTCCAACTCGCCGAACTGCTTATTGAACAACACATCCCACACGTCGAACATATAAAAAGAAAAGAGGATCAGGGCATAAGCCAAGGCTACCCCCACCGTGGCCAAAGCAAAGCGACGCCGGTTGCGCCAGATGCCCCTTAGTACCAGCTTCCAACTGAAAGTGACTTGGGCCCAGAAGTCAGGTGCCCACAACTCCAGCAGGCTTTTCTTTCCCGGCGGCTGAGCTTTAGGGCGCATAGCATCGGCCGGGGCAATACTAAGCACGCCCCGGGCCGCCAAAAAGCCGGTCCCGCCGCAAAAGAAAACAGTGGACAAAATACCAAAGAGAATAAAGTCATAGTACAACCGCATCTCTAAATGTGGGATTTGAAAGAATTCCAAAAAATAAGCGGTAAGAGAGGCGGCCAACAGGTACCCGACCCCCATCCCACAGACTGCCCCCGGCAACCCTACCATTAGCGCCAACTTTAGATAGTGGCTTATCACTTCCCAGTTGCTAAAGCCGGTGGCCTTGAGGATGCCAATGGAAGTGCGGTCGGCCTGCACCAACCGAGAAATAAGCATGTATGTAACCACAGCGGCAATACCCAAGAAAATAGTGGGTACGGCCCGGGACATGCGCTCCAGCTGCTCAATCTCCATCTCAGTCAAAGCGTGGCTAACCTGGTTTTCTCTGGTTACTATGCTCTTTATTCCCCGGGTCTTGTAATCCTCCTGGATTTTATCCCGAATCGCTTCGGCGTCTACTCCCGGCCGCAGCAAGAAAACGGCATTGTTAGCTTGACCGGGCAGGGCCAAGAGTTCTTGTAGCAAAGGCATATTAACAAAGCCGATGCCGAAGTTAAGATTGTCCGGCAGCATGCTCTTGAGGTCTTTAATGGCATAGATAAATTCAGGACTGTCCACCAAAGCTGTTACTGTGACCGGAAAAGATTCGCCCCGGATAATAAGGTCGATCTTATCTCCCACTGTAAGATCATTGGCCTCAGCAAAGGCAGCCAGCAAGGCAATGCCCCTCTCCCCACTCACCGCAGGGATACGTCCCGTCTGTACATAAAGACGATTTATCTTTTGATCAGAACCAATACTTACTAAACGCAAGGTGGGATTTAGATCCCGACCCACATCAGCCCGTATGTCAGCCACAATGCGGGCTTCCACTGTCTCCACTTCCCGCAGCTTTCCCAGATCCAAAATGGTGCCCACCGGCACATGGGCAAAATCGGCGAATAGATCGGCAAACCGGTAATCGCGGTAGTACTCATCCACCGACACCTTTAGATTATGGGCCGTGTTGCTGAGGGATGTTAAGATCATGAGGCCAATACAGATGATTATTATCACGGCTCCATACTGAGCCTTGGCCCCCCAAACAGTGCGGATGAGCCGTTTGTCCAGTGCTTTCATCTTACCAAGCAATCCTTTCCGCCGGAACCGGATCAGGGTTGGTCCAGTCCTCAACAATCCGGCCGCTGCGCAAACGTAT
>DURJ01000094.1 GCA_012837285.1 Bacillota bacterium | reverse complement strand
ATCTTAGTAGCATGGTTACCATCGGTGGTGTGGGCTGTACGGCTCGTATTCCCATCTACCTTAACACCGATGTCCTGCACGGGGTCCATGGGCGCACGCTGGCTTGGGCCACTGGAATCAAGCTTCATAAGCCGGAAACCCCCATCGTGGTGTTTGCCGGCGACGGCGATGCGGCTTCCATCGGGGCTAACCATTTGATCCAGGCAGCCCGTCGCAATCTAGACGTGACTGTTATTCTGGTAAATAACTTCAACTTCGCCATGACAGGTGGTCAAGTCGCTCCGACTACGCCGATCAATGCCACCACAACTACCACACCTTACGGCAGCATGGAACCGCCGTTTGATGTTTGCGAGCTGGCAGTGGCGGCGGGAGCAACTTACGTTAGCCGTTGGAACACCAGTCATGGGCCTCAGGCTATTCGGGCCATGAAGACTGCACTGACTCATCCCGGGTTTGCCCTAGTGGAAATAGTTTCCCAGTGCCCGACTCATTTTGGGCGTTACGTCCTCAAAAGCAGCAATCCCGCCGACTTAGTTAAGTGGATTGAAGATAACTCCGTACTCCTACGCGATGCCGACAAACTGACAGCAGAGGAAAGAGCTGGTGAGTTTGTCCTAGGCGAATTTGTTAACATCAAGCGCCCGGTGTTTACAGGTAGCACCATATACAAAGAAGGTGATAACGCATGAAGCCGATAAGCATTAGACTATGTGGCTTTGGCGGCCAAGGAGTTGTGCTGTCAGCAGTAATACTGGGTACGGCGGCTGTTACCAAGAGAGGACTGTACGCTGTTCAAACTCAATCCTATGGCTCTGAAGCCCGTGGCGGCCAATGCCAAGCCGAACTTATCATTTCTGATCAGCTAATTAACTCACCCATGGTGGATAAGAAGGACCTTCTCATTGCCTTGTCTCAGAGTGCGCTGGATCGTTACTTACCTAGTTTGCGTGCGGGTGGCACCTTGATCATTGATCCCCAGTTAGTAAAGAACACCCACAGCTGCCAAGAAAGAGTCATCCCGGTGCCAGCTACGGAGACGGCTGTCCATTTGGGTAGCAGAATCTCGGCCAATATGGTAGTCTTAGGCTTTTTACAACAAAGTACCGGCCTTTTAACCAAAGAAGACTTGGTTGCCGTTATCAAAGAGCTGACTCGACCGAGATTTTTAGACACAAATCTACGCGCAGTAGACGAAGGGATTAAACTCGCCCAAGGGGTAACGGTGGAGGTCTAATACATGAAGCTGTTTGAATTCCAGGCCAAGAGAATTTTCACCCAATATGGCCTACCAGTGCCGCAAAGTGATTTACTGCTGTCCTCACAAGATGTTCCCAAGCTACCCTTTCCCTTAGTCTTAAAAACTCAAGTTCTAACCGGCGGACGAGGTAAGGCCGGTGGCATCAAGCTCTGTTCAGAGAAAACAGAGCTGAGGGCTCTACTTACCCAGCTCTTTGACATGAAAATAAAAGACGATCCGGTCCGCGCCGTGCTAGCCGAAGAAAAGGCAGAGATTGCCCAAGAGTATTACCTTTCCATTGTCTTACAAGGCGGAACTGCCCGGCCGCTACTCATCGCCAGCCCTGCCGGCGGTATGGATATAGAACAAGTGGCGGCGCAAACGCCGGAGAAAATTATCAGAATCCCAATTGATCCTCTAATAGGACCACAAGACTACCAAATACGCTACTTAGCCAAACATCTAGGCTACCAAAGTAAAGGCGGGCTTAAGGACTTTATCTCTAAGCTTTATCAAGCATTCAGCGAGCTAGACGCTACTCTGGTGGAGATCAATCCCCTGGCCTCTACCGATGCGGGGCTACTGGCGTTAGACGGCAAAGTTACCCTGGATGACAAAGCCGATTTTCGACAAGGCGAATTATTGAAGGAGCTACGAGAAGAGCAGCAAGCATTACCGGGGGCTGATTCGACTCCAGCTCTTGGGAGCGAGGATACCATCACTTATGTTCCCCTGACCGGAACAGTAGGCCTTATCAGTGACGGTGCCGGTACCGGCATGCTTACCCTAGATCTAATCAAAGACGCCGGAGGCGAAGCCGCCAACTTCTGCGAGATGGGCGGACTTACTAGCCCCGAAGTTATGTACAAAGCCATGGAAACAGTACTCGCCGATCCCAATGTTAAGAGTTTGCTGGTAGTTCTCATCGGTGGCTTCAACCGCATGGACGAAATGGCCGAGGGTATTGTCAACTATCAACAAGCCCACGGACTCGAGATTCCGGTCATTGTCCGCATGTGCGGAACCATGGAAGAAGAGGGCAAAAAAATAATGGCCCAAGCCGGTATTCCTGCCTACGACGATTTGTTAGCGGCGATAGAGGCGGCAGTCCAGGGAGCGGAGGGTGACAGCAAATGGCAATCCTAATCGACGAAAATACCAAGGTGTTAGTTCAAGGCATCACCGGCCGCTCAGGGGCGCTTCAGACCAAAGTGATGAAAGAGTACGGGACCAAGATTGTGGCCGGTGTGACGCCGGGCAAGGGCGGCAACACGGTTGAAGGCATTCCGGTGTACGATTTTGTCGCCGAAGCCGTAGCCGAGCATGCAATTGATGCCGCCATCAGTTTCGTCCCACCCCGTTTTACCAAAGATGCTTGTTTCGAGATCATCCAGGCAGGGATAAAATTCCTGGTAATTACGGCCGAAGGTATACCGGATCACGATGTAGTAGATATACTGGCTTATGCCCAAGCCAACGGTTGTACAGTGCTAGGACCGGGTACCGCCGGCGTAATTTCCCCGGGGAAATGTAAACTGGGGGCCCATCCGCCCCGGATGTATATCCAAGGCAGCGTAGGCCTGGTGTCTAAGAGCGGAGCCTTGTCCTACGAGATCGGAAAAATGCTCACCGAAGCCGGCATCGGCCAATCCACTGTCCTGGCTATCGGCGGCGGCCCTATCTGGGGTTTGACGCAAAAAGAGGTCGTAGAACTGTTCGAACATGATCCCGAAACAGATATCATCGTCCTGGTGGGCGAGATTGGCGGCACCATGGAAGAAGAAGCGGCTGAATTCATAGCTGAGCAAGTGACCAAACCGGTAGTAGCCATGATCGTTGGCCGAGCAGCTCCTAAAGGGAAATCCCTAGGCCATGCCGGCGCAATCATCGAAGGCAACCGCGGCACCGCCCAAGCCAAGATTGAGGCTCTTAGCCAAGCCGGTGCCCACATCGCCCGTACCCCCCAGCAGATCGTCGACCTGATCAAACACATCCGAGGTGATGATAAGTGACTGTTCATATAGACGGTACCATCTGCAAAGGCTGCGCCCTTTGCCTCCACTACTGCCCGCGCGGCGTGTTCCAAATAACCGACCAGATAAACGAAAAAGGCTACAATATCGCCGGCGTAGCCCACCCGGAGAAATGCACCAAGTGTAAACTGTGTGAGATGAATTGCCCAGAT
>DURJ01000093.1 GCA_012837285.1 Bacillota bacterium | reverse complement strand
GTCCATCACCACGTTGTCGCCGGGCATCACCATCTCCACGCCCTCCGGCAGATTAATGGTACCGGTAACGTCGGTGGTCCTAAAGTATAGCTGCGGCCGATAGCCGTTAAAGAACGGCGTGTGGCGTCCGCCTTCTTCCTTGGTTAACACATAAACCTGACCCTTGAACTTGGTGAGCGGACGGATGCTGCCCGGTTTGGCCAATACCTGACCGCGCTCCACATCCTCACGGTCGATCCCGCGCAGGAGCACCCCGATGTTATCGCCGGCTACACCTTCGTCCAACGTCTTTCTGAACATCTCCACTCCGGTAACTACAGTCTTGCGGCTTTCTTCCGCCAGCCCGACAATCTGAACGTCGTCACTCACCTTTACTTTACCCCGTTCCACCCGGCCGGTAACCACGGTTCCCCGTCCGGTAATAGTGAACACGTCTTCAATGGGCATCAGGAACGGTTTGTCGGTATCGCGCTCCGGAGTGGGAATATAGCGGTCTACCTCTTCCATTAGCTCCCAGATGGCACCACAATCCTCGCACTCTTTCCCACCACAGCCGCACTCAAGCGCTTTCAAGGCCGAGCCGGCCACTACCGGAATATCGTCGCCGGGGAATTCGTACTCGGAAAGCAGATCCCGCACTTCCATTTCCACCAGCTCCATGAGCTCGGGATCGTCCACCTGATCGGCTTTGTTCAGGAACACCACAATATGCGGGACGCCTACCTGCCGGGCCAACAGAATATGCTCTCTGGTCTGGGGCATAGGGCCGTCAGCAGCGGAGACCACCAAGATAGCACCGTCCATCTGGGCGGCACCGGTGATCATGTTCTTTACGTAGTCGGCGTGACCGGGGCAGTCCACATGGGCGTAGTGCCGGTTTTCAGTCTCGTACTCCACATGCGAAGTGGCAATAGTGATCCCACGAGCCCGCTCTTCGGGAGCTTTGTCAATCTTGTCGAAGGGGATAAAGTCAGTAAGACCTGCGTGGGCCAAGCAACGAGTGATAGCCGCAGTTAAGGTTGTTTTGCCATGATCCACATGGCCGATAGTACCAATGTTCACGTGGGGCTTAGTCCGCTCAAACTTTTTCTTCGCCATGTTTTTCTCCTCCTTAAATAAAGCAAAAGCTTTCCAGCCAGGCGAAAGGCTGGATATCACGAATAATCTTTAAACAGTAGTTTCTACACAGTCCCATGGTTTTCCTTTAAGTATACCCTTAAATTAGAAAAAATAATAGCAATGTTTTCCTGGGCAAGATAAGCCGTCTGTCCCCAACCCATCATTAATACCGCTCTATGTACATAACACAAAACGCCCCGAACCCTTGGGGCGTCTATGTTTCTTATGGAGCCCACGACCAGGATTGAACTGGTGACCTCCGCCTTACCAAGGCGACGCTCTGCCTACTGAGCTACGTGGGCATTTGGTTGCGGGGGCCGGATTTGAACCAGCGACCTCCGGGTTATGAGCCCGACGAGCTACCGGACTGCTCCACCCCGCGCTATATTCCTGGTTGGTGGAGAGGGGTGGATTTGAACCACCGAAGGCTTCGCCAGCAGATTTACAGTCTGCCCCCTTTGGCCAGACTTGGGTACCTCTCCACGCAATCGCACCTTAACTTATGGCACGTTATATTTTATCACAGCAACAACTTTTTGTCTAGAAAAAATGGAGCCGACGATCGGACTTGAACCGATAACCTGCTGATTACAAATCAGCTGCTCTGCCGATTGAGCTACGTCGGCTCATACACTAGCCTGTTTATAACTTGAATGAGATGCGGTAAGCAGTAATATGATACTCGCTTCGGAGCCTAAAGTCAATGGTCTATTCTTCGGCCCGTCTCTCCAAATACTTTTCCAACTTGCGTTTTACCCGCTGTAGTGCATTATCAATGGATTTCACGTGTCGGTTAAGCTCAACGGCAATCTCTTGATAGCTCCGCCCTTCTAAATAGGAGACCAGAACTTGCCACTCCAGGTCGCTTAGAATCTCACCCATCTTATTTTCAATATCGTTGAACTCTTCTCTATTAATAACTAGCTCTTCCGGGTCGCTGATATGGGCACCTGAGATAACATCCATCAACGTTCGGTCGGAATCCTCATCGTAAATAGGTTTGTTTAATGATATATAAGAATTTAAAGGAATGTGTTTTTGTCTTGTAGCCGTCTTAATAGCGGTGATGATCTGCCGAGTTACACATAGCTCCGCGAACGCACGGAAGGAAGAAAGTTTGTCGTCACGGTAGTCACGAACAGCTTTATAAAGACCTATCATTCCTTCCTGAATAATATCTTCCCGATCGGCTCCCACCAGAAAATACGACCGCGCCTTAGCCCGAACAAAATTCTTATACTTATTGATCAGGGCTTCTAAGGCAACCTCACTGCCATCACGGGCCTGGGATACCAGCTCCTCATCCTGGATCTCTTCCAGATCACAGTACACTTCTTGTGTGGCACCCATGGTCACTAGCCTCGCCTCCATCTGCTAGGTTGCCATATTACCTCATATGGTTGTCCCAACGGTTTAATTATAGTATTCCTGCCTGTAGTCCGTCAAGAGCGGCGGACATACTTAATCTAGGTTAAAGTTGTCAGTACGTTTGTCGGCGCTGGCGTACCACTTCATACAGCAGTAAGGAGGCGGCCACTGAAGTATTAAGTGACGTTACTTCTGACTGCATGGGAATTCGGACCGTAAAATCGCACTCTCGCGCCAGCAATCTTCCCAAGCCTTTATCCTCACCCCCCACCACCAATACCACCGGGCCGGTCAGGTCAGCTTCAAAGTATAGTGTCTCCCCATCCATATCGGCTCCCACTGCCCATAAGCCAGCAGTCTTCAGGTCGTTAAGACAACGCCTGAGATTGACCACCCGCGCCACTGGGATATGGTCCAACGCACCGGCAGCGGCTTTTTCCGCTACACCGGTAATCGGAGCCGCCCGGCGCATAGGGATGATAATGCCATGAGCACCGGCAGCAGCTGCCGTACGGGCAGTGGCACCCAAATTACGCGGATCTTCCACATGAGCCAAAACCACCACCAGGGGTGGCTCTCCCCGCGCCTCCGCCCGAGCCAAAATGTCAGCCACGTCGGAATATAGCCGCGGGGCGGTGAAAGCTACCACCCCTTGATGTATGGCTCCACCGGTGAGATCATCCAGGCGTTGCCGACTGACATTTTCCACCGGTATCCGGCGCTCTTGGGCCAAAGCTCGGATTGCAGCCATACCGCCGCCTCGTTCAGTCCCGATCAAAACTCTATTGAGAGCTCGCCCGGACTTCAAGGCGTTGGTCACCACATTGCGACCCCAAATCAAGTCCTCTTGTCCCACTGTTGTCACCATCCGCTTCCCGGGCTTCGGTTTGTCCTTCCGCTTTATCTTACGTCTGCCGCCCGGCCTCTATGACTCACCGTCGGAGCCCGTCCGCAGGAGAAACGACCTTCATAGCATACCCCTTCAGTTTCACAACTCGGTCCAGCCAGGGCGAACAGTAGCGGTGCCACCTCACGAACCAATTTTCTCATTTCGCCGGCTAGCTCCCGGATCTCCCATTGAGCCCGGTGGCAGCAGCGCAAACGGAACAAATTGTATAAGCTGCGGCAGTTGAAAGTAGCCACTAACTTGGTCTCACAGGCGTTAGGCAAAACATAGCGCGCATCCTCCGGCGGCACCTGCTGAACCAGCTCATTGTATACCTGTTGAATGGCGGACATGGCTTGCAGGAAGGTTTCCCTGGCCGCCGGCCGCTGGCTGATGCTAGGGGGAATAATAAAATCAAAGGCTTCTTCCCGCACGTAACGTTGCGATTGTTGGGAATAAGAAGCCAGGCGATGTCGTACCAGTTGGTGCGACAAGGCTCGACTTACACCCTCAATGGCAAAGGTGAAAGTAACGTGCTCTGTGGGTGACTCATGTCCGCTTTGGACTAAATGAGTCAACAGCTTGGCCACTTGTTCGTCCGAAAGATCCTTAAGCAAATCCGCGGCTCCGGTTTCCGAATAACACAATCGGGCCGCGGCGGCCACTGTTCGTTCGGGGTCGGGTGTGTAATTCAATAGTTTAACCAGCACAAGCACCGTCTCCTTCAACAAAGTCCTTTGGAACCGGCGGCCGTTGTGCACAACCGCGCCTTCTATCGGCCAGTGCTTACTCTCCGGCTCCGATCTCCGCTTCGACCGTTCTAGGGCTCGGTTCGGAGCGCGTTCATCTTCATCTTTCCGCTCGTGCCGCCCATAAGGGTAGCACAGTGATCTATCCATTATTTGTAGCGCCAGCGAACCCCGGCAGCAGTGTCCTCAAGAATGATGCCCAGCTCGGCCAAGCGATCACGCACCCGATCAGCAGTGCCGTAGTCTTTTCGGGTCCGGGCTTCCTGTCTCAGCTCGGCCACTAGCTGAACCAGACCGTCCACCAAGACTTTGTCCAGCCGCCCTTCATCTACACCTGTCAGTCCCAGCACCCCGCCTAAAGACAGGAACAAATCGCGCCCGGCTACCAGTACCGCTGCCCGTTCACCGCTAACCGCACCGGCTGCCAAGTAGCTATTTAGGTCTCGAGCTAAATCAAACAAGACACCCACAGCCTGAGCGGTATTAAAATCGTCGTCCATAGCTGTCTCAAAGGCCTGGCGATGCTCGGCCAACGTGGTTAAAAACTCCTGGGCGCCAGGAGACAAGTCTGCCGGGCCAGCGGTTTCTTTTCCGGCCAACATTAGCTCTAAATTCTCTTCTAAGTTAAGCAGACGCTTCCAGCCCCGCACTGCTGCCGGCATATCCTCCAGCCTAAAATCGATCGGACTGCGATAATGGGTGGATAACAGGTAGTATCTAAGGGCCGGCCCCGGATATTGCTCAACAAGGTCCCGTACTCGGGTCACGTTCCCCACTGATTTGGCCATCTTCTCGCCGCCCATGTTAATGAACCCGTTGTGCACCCAGTAGCGGACAAAAGTCGTGCCTGTAGCCGCTTCCGATTGAGCTACCTCGTTTTCGTGATGCGGGAACACTAGATCGGAGCCGCCACCGTGAAAATCAAAGCCCGGTCCCAAATACTTCAGAGACATAACAGAACACTCGATATGCCAACCCGGCCGTCCGGGTCCCCACGGGCTGTCCCAGGCCGGTTCGTTTTCCTTGGAAGCTTTCCAGAGCACAAAGTCCATGGGATGCCGTTTGCGCTCATCCACTTCTACCCGAGCCCCGGCTTTTAGGTCTTCTAGGCTGCGGCCTGAAAGCTTACCGTAATCGGGAAAACTCCCCACCGAATAGTAAACGTTGCCGTCCAGCACATATGCGTGCTCAGTTGCCACCAGTTTTGCCACCATAGCGATTATGTCCGGAATATGGTCTGTAACCCGGGGATACACATCAGCTCTTTTGATTCCCAAAGCATCCATATCATGGAAATACTCTTTAATGTAACGGTCAGCCACTGCCAGGGCGCTGATGCCTTCTTCCTGAGCCCGTTTGATGATCTTGTCATCCACATCGGTGAAATTCTGAACATAGCGAACCGAATAACCTTTGTAAGCTAAATAGCGCCTGATGACATCCCACACTAAGTAGGGACGGGCGTTGCCGATATGACAGAAGTTGTACGGGGTGACACCGCACACGTAAATGCTTACTTTCCCCGGATCCCGGGGAGTAAATTCGCGCTGACTTCTGGACATGGTATCGTATACCTTAAGTGGCACCAGGCATTCCCCTTTCTAGCTGTTATAGAAGCCTAATTTCCGCACTGCTTGCAATCGAGCTTTTACTCGGTCTCGTCCGAGCAGGGCCATTATTTGAAATATCTCCGGGCCGCGTAATCTACCGGTAAGCGCTACCCGCAAAGGGAGGTACACCCGCCGAGTGGTAAGATTCATGTCCTTACACAACTGACGCAGCTCGGTACGGATGTGGGCCGGCTTAAGTTCAGCTAAGTTGTCCAGCCGTTCTTCCACCGCAGCAAAAACCGCCGGAACCTGTTCTTCTTTTAGCACCAGCCGGGCTTTGCCACTCTCAGGTTGTACCTCAGACTGAAAGAAGAATGATGCCTGATCGCTGATTTCAGCCACTTCGCCTAACTCGCCGCGCATAGCTTGAGCCAATTGTAGCAGCCAAGTGCGTTCAGGCTCGTTGGGTTCGTTCACATAGCCTGCTTGCTGTAAGTGTGGCAGGGCCAGTTCCAACACGCGTTCCGGTGAACTTCTCTTTAAGTAGTGAGTGTTAATCTCCCGCAGCTTGCTGGGGCTGAATATTGCCGGCTTCTTGGTAATTTGTTCCAGCCGGAAGCTTTCCGCTGCTTCCTGTAAGGAAAAGAAGGGCTTCTCTGACCCCTCCCAGCCCAACAGAACCAGAAAGTTAACCAGTGCTTCCGGGAGATAACCGCGCTTCCGGTACTCGTCCACTGTACCCAGACCGACAGTAGCCGATAACCGCCGCTCTTCGTCGGTAAGAGACGGTAGATGGGCAAACTCAGGCGGCTTCCAGCCTAATGCTTCGTACAGCATAATCTGCCGGGCCGTATTAGTCAAGTGTTCGTCACCGCGGATTACATGGGTAATGCCCATGAGATGATCATCCAGAACCACGGCGAAGTTGTAAGTAGGCAATCCATCAGCCTTGACAATGATAAAGTCGGTTATACCCTCGCTCCCCACCTCCACCTGTTCCTGAATCAAATCGGTAAAGGCAATAGTCCTGCCCCCGGGGGTACGAAAGCGAACCACCGGCGTTCTGCCGTCAGCAATTAGCCGCGCCCGGTCTTCTTCGGTGAGGTTTCGGCAGCGGCCGGTGTAACGTGGCGTCTCCCCGTGCGACAGCATTTCCCGCCGTTGATCAGCCAACTCCCGCTCACTGCAAAAACACTGATAAGCAAATCCGTCCTCAATCAGCCGCTTAGTAAAACGAGCATACACATCTCGCCGCTCTGTTTGCCGATAGGGGCCGTAAGGGCCTTCTTTGTCGGGGCCCTCATCCCAACCGATTCCCAACCAGGCCAGATCGGTTTGAATAGACTCTTCCGCTTCCACCGAAGAGCGTTCTTGGTCAATGTCTTCACTTCTAAATACCAATGTCCCGTTGTAAGCTTGGGCGAACAGCCAATTAAAGAGCGCCGTTCGCGCCCTCCTTAAATTCAGCGATCCGGTTGGACTAGGAGCAAATCTGATCCGCACTTTATCCATAAAAACAGCGGCCTCCCTTGGCTCTAATCTTGTTTATTATACCATGCAATTTAGTCTGATAACAAGCAAAGCCAAAAATGGCAGGCACCTGTTGATGCCTGCCTCCAGTTAGAACCTCGTTGGTTTCGTCTTTGCTTGTCACCAGGATTGGGAGCTCATTCCGTTACGGGCTAACCACCGTGATCTCGACATCGGCGACACCGGCTGCTTCCATGCCTATGGCCCTGGCTGCTGCCCGGGACAGGTCGATACTGCGTCCTGCAATAAAAGGACCTCGGTCGTTTATGCGCACCAGTACTGATCTTTCGGTGATAGGATTGGTCACCAGCACCAGGGTGCCAAACGGCAGCGTTCGGTGAGCAGCAGTATATATATTCTGGTCGAAGACTTCACCGCTGGCAGTAAGGCGACCGTGAAACCGAGATCCGTACCATGAAGCCCGGGCAGTAACCGAGCGCCCTCGGCTCATAGTCTGAAACGCTTCTTCTACTCCCAGGGGTTCTATGCCTATACTGGCGCGAATGTTGTTGGCCCAAGCCAGGGCCAAGTATGGTGTCGGTGTTTGGTTCGCCTGTGCGCTTACGCGATCAACCGTTACCAAGATACCGGTGGGCGCCCGGACCACAGCCTCGCCGTTCTCAATTCCAAGCCCGATACAGTGAAGGTCCGCTCCGGCAGTCAACGTCGTCCGCAGTCTTTGGGCCACAATCTCACCTCGCTGCCAGGGCGTATAACCCCCGGCCGCCGCTCGAATTCTAAGCACAACACACTGGTTTACCAATACTTCCGGCACATCCTCACCCCAGCGCAGCTCAACCGGATCCCACTGGCTGCCTGTCTTGGCTGGGGCTGTTACCGTCTCCGGCGTTTGTCTACCTTGGGTATAAACCAGGGAGCCGCCCAGGAACAAAACCACGGCTATCATGCCCACGGT